>JAUIJJ010000102.1 GCA_030431385.1 bacterium
ACCGACTGCTCGCGCGCCATCATTCGGGCGGGCGCGTGCATCGACGTGGTCCCCTCTGACGGGCGCAGCACGACCTCAAGACGAACGGAATCGCCGACCTGCAGATCCGGCGCATAGCCGTGTCCTTCGACTACAACTCCACTGCCGTCTTCGTCCATCATCAGAAACTTTTCGGGCTGCCATGGCGAGAACTTCAGGTTCGCAACGATGATGCCCTGAGTACTCGCGTGCAATGTTTCGTTCATTCGTCGAGAAAGTCGACTCGCAATCTCTTCAAGGCCCATGTACGGCGCAGGAAACAGCGTTGGCCGCGCAGCCCAATCTGCCACGCGCTCGATCTGCCACAGGCGGAGCCTTTCGGAAAACACCATCGAGTCGTCGCCGGGCAACGAGCTCTCACGGTAGGGAATGGTCTCGTAAACTCGCGCTTCGCCACTCGCCGAAGCGGTCACGAGGCGGTTGCCGTCGTTGCTCAGAACAACTCCGGTGAGCGCACTCTCGCCGCCTTGAATAGTAGTCAGTTCACGACCGGTCTCCACATCCCACACCTTCGCCGACTTGTCACTGGATGAGGTAAAGAGACGCTTGCCGTCCGCACTAAACTCGACCTGAGACAACGCATCCGCATGCCCCTTGAATTCTCGCGCGCGCGTCCCATCTGCGACGTCCCACAGGATCGCAATACCATCTACCGACCCTGAAACCAAGTGCTGCCCATCGGGGGAAAATGCCAGCTTGGTGACCGCTTTCGTGTGCCCATCCAGATCGTGCAGGAGCGAGTGATCGTCCGTTGACCAAACCGTTACAGATTGGTCAGCACCGCCCGTGGCCAGGAACTTTCCGTCCGCAGAAATTGCGACGCCAAACAGCGGGGTCTCAGCGACTTCGTAGGTGTGCGCTTCTTGCCGGGTTTCCAAGTCCCACCACGCCACGGTGCCGTCATTGGAAGCTGACGCGGCGAACTGTCCGCCGACACCAATCGCCAGATCATTCACAGCGCCGGTATGCCCACCGAGGATCCCAACCTCAGTCCCCTGAGTTGCGTCCCAAATGAGCAGGTTGTGATCGTAGGAGCCGGTCACGATTCTCGAACCGTCAGAGGTAAACTCCGCAGCGCTGACCGGACCGGAGTGGCCCGCCAGCGAGAAAATCTCACGCCCTGTGGCAATGTCCCAGACTTTCGCCGTACCGTCCATGGATGCAGTCAACGCTCGCGAACTATCCGGGCTGATATCCACCTGCGCGATCATCTGATCGTGACCTCGTAAGAAACTATCAGCGCGACCCGACGCGCCGTCCCATAACTTCGCGACGTGGTCCCTCTTTGAGAAAGTCAGCACGGCCGTCCCGTCCGGCGAGAAAAGCGCACCGCCGAGTCCGAGTTCGTGTCCGCTGTATTCTCTGAGTTGCCGACCAGTAAAAACATCCCACAGCCGCGCGACATTGTCCGAGCCAACCGTCACGATTCGTGAGCCATCGGGACTCATTTCCGCCGCGATGAATCGCTGTCCCTCAGCGGAGACCATCTCCTCGATTTGTTGTCCAGACGTCGTCGCCCAAGTTCTCACAGCGTGTTCTGAGATTGTCGTCACTCTGGTACCGTCGAGGCTGAAGTGTGCCTCCGCGACCGGCCCATCCGGGGACGTGATCGTCGATAGAACCTCACCGGACTCCGGGTCTCGAATGATCACCGTCCAATCATCAGATGCGGTGAGCAGGTTTCTCCCGTCGGCGCTGAACTCAGCATGGTTGATCGTCTTCGAGTGGTCGGAGTACGAACGCAGGCTCTCTCCATTCACGTCCCAGACCCGTGCGGTCCCGTCAGCAGAGGCCGACACAAATCGATTTCCCATGGAGTCAAACTCGACGGAGGAGATCGCCTCCTCATGGCCATCGTAGGAGAACAAAACCTTGCCCGTGTCGCCGTTCCATGCGCGGGCGGACCCGTCCGCAAAGGAGGCCAAGAGGAAGCTGCCACGCGGCGCGAACTTTAGGGCAGTTACCTCACTCTCGATTCCTGTGATCGGCACCACCTTTCCCGTGGTGAGATTCCAAGTCTGAATCGTACCATCATAGGAGCTCGTCGCGACCGTCGAGTTGTCGCTGCTAAACGCCACCGCCAAAACAGGCGCCGTATGATCGGCCAGCGTGAAAAGCGGTTCGCCGGTCAGCGTCGACCACACGATGGCGTTGTTGTCCATGGAACCGGTGACGACCATTTCTCCGTCAGGGCTGAATGCGGCGCAGTTGATCGGTTGAGTGTGCCCAGAGTACGCCATCAATTCAGGATGCGTCTGCCGCATCGTGAATCCCCACTCCCAATTGCGGAATTCATCGGGAATCGCGAGGAGGGTCTCCTCGGCAAGGTCGAAACGCTGTTCGGAGACAGACTTCGAAGCGTACAACAGATTGCCGACAAACTGCTCGTAGGCAAGCTCTCGGCTTGCGCTGTCGTCCACAGGCGGCGCGACGGGTGTCGCGATGGTTGGTCTCTCAATCGGCTGAACGGATCTCATTTGCTCTAGCTCGCGGGACCGGTTCATGTCGCGAATGAAAAAATATCCGACGACAGCGAAAAGCAGGGCGGCCGGCACTAAAAACTTGAGGGCCTTCGTGGCGGTCTGCCGGCGCTTCTCCCGAACTTCTTTCTGCTCGGCTTCGCGCTTTAGCTTGAGGACGAGATTGCGATCCTCAAGCTGCCGCAACCTCTTCGCCAGCTGCCCCGCATCGCTCGGCCGGGCTTCCGGCACGGGTGCAGCACAAAGCGCGATGTCCTTGCGCATCACTTCATCATCGATCTGCGAAGGCCAGTTTTCGTCGAAGGCGAACGTGAAGCCTCCAGCGGCGAGTTGAAACAGAAGCACCGCAAGGCTGTAGATATCAGCGGGGATCGTCGGCGGGCCTCCCGCCTTTCGTTCCGGGGCGTGGTAGGGAGAATCCTCGGCGCCAATGGTGTAGTACAACCCGTCCGACCGAATACCTCTGGCGGCGAGCGCTTCCAGTTTTACGTGGGGCGAGCCGCCATCGTCAGTGACGATGCGAATCGTCGACGGGCTGAGTTCCTTCACGAGTAACCCGGCCGTGTGTGCGGCCTCAGTCGCTTCCGACGCCTGAATCGCGATCGCGATTCGAAGTTCCATGGGAATCGAAGCCAAACCGCCGCGCTTCTCCGCCCACTCTTCAAGGGTCGGAACGCCAAGCATGTCCGATTCGACGTAGAACGGCTCTTCGCGCAGGCTCCAGTGCGTGAACTGCACGACTCCCGCATAGGAAGAAACCGCGCTCTTCAGCAATTGAAGAGTGTTCTCCTCCTCCTGCAGCGCCTTCAGCTTCATTCGATCGAAACAGAAAACACCCACGGTGGTCATTCCGTGGCCATTGTGGCGCAGCTTCCAAACCTCGTAGGACTGATCCTGCTTCGCCCGACGAACGAGCGATCCGAGCGTCACGCCATCGCGTCCGGGAATCGACGTTCCCTTCCCGGGCCGCCAGCCGTTCCTGATCCGAGAATCTCCATCGAAGAGCGGCTCGGTTTCCTCGTCGGCTGTCGGAGGTGATTGAGGCGAAACTCCCTCAATCGCCACTTCGCAAACTTCAACGTCGCGATCCAAGTCAGAGAGTCGCCACGAGCCATGAAACTGCCATGAAATCGCAAAACCCACGGCCGACGCGTCCAACTCTCGCCTCGCGTAGTCGAACAGCGGATTCGAGAGATAAGCCTGTTCCGGCGCGGCGAGAGTACAGAGCCGCGACGCGACGTTTACGGCCTCCCCTTCGACCTCTGGCTTACCATTGGATCTCGCAACATAAGTCGACGGTCCCTGATGGAGGCCCAAGCGAACGTGAGGGAGGAATGGCTCGGCCGAATGGACGCTGAGAACTTGGAGGGAAAATTGGACGGCGCAGATCGGATCGTCGAAAACGAGGAAAAAGCTTCCCTCGCGAAAATCAACTTCTTTACCCTGAAAATCTGTGAGCAGCCGCCGGATGTGACCTTGATGACGAATGAGACGTCGCTGCATCCCGTCATCGCCATGGCGTTCCCTCAGTTCTGCCATTTCTGGCAGATCGGTAAAGACCACTGTGACGGTCCGCGATTGCGGTACAGGTTCAACCATGGGGTAGGCAGCTTGACTCCGTGCGGGGAATTGGAACAAACAACCGAAGCCTCAATAGTTCACCGGAACGCGCTCGGAGACGTCAATCAAGAGAACACGCCATACGGCATCGATCCCGCTCCGGTTAAATCCGTCGAACGAAATCCCACGAGGCCAACCAGTAAGGAACCCCAATGTCAGCGAGTTTGCGCGCATTTACCGAAGGACTGATCGACTACGCAGGGCTTTTCCCACCCGCGAAGCTGCCCATGGCAGATGCCGTCGAAAAGTACCTCGCACACCGCACCGCCGCCGAGGCACGGATGCTGTCCCGGTTCATTTGCCCCGCCTCGCGCCTCGATGAGCTTCACGAAGCCGCCGCCGCAAACACCGGCGAGCCCATCTCCATCTCCGCCCTCGGGCGAGGGGGAGCCAACGGCACCGAGTTCGTCACGAATCTCAAAGAGGATGTCGCCACCATCGCCGAATTCACTTCGAAGCACACCGGCCGGTACTATATCGATGCGATGGAAGTGAGAGTTCCCGACGACTTGATGACACAGAACGAAACTCGCGACGTTCGGGAAATCATCCAATCGCTGACATCTATTTTGGAAGGCAACTTCCCTAATCCTGTTCGCCCGTTTTTAGAGCTCGGTCCGCGCGACAATTGGGAGGACTCGCTCAGCTATCTGGTTCGATTCATCGACTACCAAAACAACATCCTCCGCAAGAGCGCGATACACCCCAAGGTCAACCCGGCAGGGTTCAAGCTCCGTTGCGGCGGCGTCACAGCAGACGCGTTTCCATCGATCGAAAAGGTCGCCACAACCATTCGCATTTGCCGGAACGAGAAGACAGCCATGAAACTCACCGCAGGCCTGCACCACCCGGTCCGCCACTACAACGAATCCGTTCAAACCAAGATGCACGGATTCATAAACGTCGTCGGCGCGATCTTGTTCGCCTGGGCGGAAGGCCTCGACGACGAAGCACTGATCCCCATCCTCGCAGAAGAGGACGCTTCCGCATTCAAGTTTGATGACGACGGATTCACATGGCGCGACCGGAAGCTAACCCTCGCCCAGATCGAGTCCGGCAGGCGCAGCGCCATCGTGTCCTATGGAAGCTGTAGTTTTGATGAACCTGTGGAGGACCTGACCAATCTAGGCCTCCTCTCCACCAGCAAACACTAACACAGGAAAGTACTCATGAACCCAACCAACGACCCAAAAAAGCGCTCCTTTATCGAAGTCCCGGCGGACCACGACTTCCCCATCCAAAACCTTCCCTACGGGATTTTTCGGACCAACGACAATGCGCCCCACGCCGGTGTCGCCATTGGCGACTTTGTATTGGATCTCGTCGTGATTGAAGAGGCCGGGTTGTTTGAAGGCGTTGGGAAAGGGTTCTTGTTCCGGAACAAGGAAACGCTCAACCACTTCCTCGCGCAGGGGAAAGCCGTCTGGACTGCCGTCCGCTCGCGCGTCAGCGAGTTGCTCGACGCAGAAAACCCGACACTCCGCGACAACGAGGAACTGCGCCAACTCGCTCTCGTTCCGCGCGCAGGCGTGGAAATGCTCCTTCCTGTCCACATTGGCGACTACACCGACTTCTATTCATCCCGGGAGCACGCGACGAACGTCGGCACGATGTTCCGCGGCGCGGACAACGCGCTCATGCCAAACTGGACATGGCTTCCCGTCGGATACCACGGCCGCAGCAGTTCCATCGTCCCCAGCGGCACACCGGTCCGGCGACCCAAGGGGCAGACCAAGGCCGACGACGCCGATTCCCCCACCTTCGGCCCGTGCCGCCTGCTCGACTTTGAATTGGAGATGGGTTTCTTCGTCGGCACCGGCAACAAGCTCGGCACGCCCATCGACATGGAAGACGCCGCAGATCACATCTTCGGTATGGTGCTAGTCAACGATTGGTCGGCCCGCGACATTCAAAAATGGGAGTACGTCCCCCTCGGCCCGTTCCTCGCCAAGAACTTCGCAACCTCGATCTCGCCATGGATCGTCACCATGGAAGCTCTCGAGCCATTCCGCCAAGCCGGCCCCAAGCAGGACCCTCCTCCGCTCGACTACCTCGCAGGCGGCGGCGACCGTTCATTCGATATCAACCTCGAAGTCGCCATTCAGCCCGACACCTCCGAAACGCCCTACGTCGTTTGCCGCTCGAATTTCAAGTACATGTACTGGAGCATCACCCAGCAACTCGCCCACCACACCGTCTCCGGTTGCAACACCCGCCCCGGCGACATGCTCGCCTCCGGCACGATCAGCGGCCCGACGCCAGATAGCTACGGCAGCATGCTCGAGCTTTCCTGGCGCGGCACCAAACCGCTTCAACTCGGCAACGGCGAGGAACGTAAGTTTATCAAGGATGGCGACACCGTCATTATGACCGGTCACGCGCAAGGCGACGGCTTCCGCGTCGGCTTCGGTGAAGTCAGCGGCAAAATTCTACCAGCGGACTGATTGGAAATGAATACTCCCTGGATGACAGATTCCCTCGAACGTCTTCCGCAGGTGCTCTCGGCTTTGTTGGAAGGCATTGGCGACGCGGATCAGGTCTGGAAGCCAAACGACGCGACGTGGTCGCTTCGCGAGATCGCGGGACATCTTTGTGACGAAGAGGTCGACGACTTTCCGCTGCGCCTCCGGATGACGCTCGCCGGGGAATCGCCGTGGCCGCCGCTTGATCCTGACAAGAGCGTCGTCGAACGTCGGCATCAGGAAACGCCGCTGGCCGATCACCTCGCGAAGTTCACAACGCTACGCGCGCGGTCGATGGAGTGGTTGCTTTCCTTAGACAGCCCCGACTGGAACCGCCCTTATGAGCCCCCCCGCTTCGGACCGTTTCCCGCAGGCGACTTGCTTGCAGCGTGGTGCGCCCACGATCAGTTGCACCTCAAGCAAGTAACGCAGCGTCTGAATCAGCTCACCATCAAACACGCCGGAAAACATCAGACAATCTACGCGGGCGATCCTCTCTAGGAGACGCGGCGCAGAATCGCCTGCGCCATCTCCCCCGCCGACTCAGGACGGATTCTGAAGAAGAGTTCCGGCTCGATGATCTCGAGTTCCATGAGTCGCGGCCCCGTCGAGGATTCCACCATATCGACTCGCGCGTAGAGCAACGCCGCTGGCGCGTCGCACAGGATCGCCTCTGCCGCAGCAACCATCGCCGCATCGGGCATATGACGCGACACCGTTCCGCCGTGGTCGCTCTGGACGCGGAAGTCGCCGGGCTTCCCATTTTTACGGACTGAGTGGGAGTAGTGCCCATCGATGAACATCAGGGAAATCTCCCCGCCCTCGAACACCGAATCCATGAACTCCTGAACGAAGAACTCCTCTTCGGCGGACCACTCGGCGAGGTTCGCCGCGCACTCATTTAAGTTCGTCTCGTCCACGAGCAGCGTCCGCCGCGCGGTTGCCCCGACTACCGGCTTGATGATGCACCGCTCCCAGTCGGCGGCTTGCATGACGTGTTTAAGAGCCATCGCACCGGGATCGAAGACGATGGTCTGAGGAATGGCGTGGCCGCGCGCTTCCAATTCGAGGAGGTACTTCTTGTCGGAGTTCCAGCGCATCGATTGGGGAGAATTGAGGAGAACCGTCTGGCTACCAGCGCGATCAATCCAATCAAGGAACTCGCCATGTCGCGTGGTGTAATCCCACGTTGAGCGCACGACTGCGCAATCAAACCGCGCCCAGTCCACCGAGGCGTCATCCCAAGACGGCGCGCGCACCTCAGCTCCGAGCGAAACCAGAGCATCCCGCAAGAGTCGATCGTCGAAGTACAGCTCCGGCATTCCGGCAAACGTCACGAGCGCGACCTTCATCGGTCACTTCCTCCAGAAAAAAACAAGGCCCCCGAAACCCGGGGCCTTGAATCAGGTGATGAACTCAACTGCCTATCGATCCGGCTGCATCTCGCCGCTCTTAAAGCGACGCCAGTAGTCATTGACCGCCTTCAGAAGTATCGGCGTGAGAATCAACAGGCCGATGATATTCGGGAAGGCCATACTCAGAATCATCATATCGGAGAAATCTACCACCGCTTGAAGCGACGTGATTGCCCCCACAAATGTGAAAAAGATGAACACAATCCGGAAGATTATCAGCGTCCGAAGACCCGTTCCCTCACCGAAGTGATCGAGGAGGTAAATCCATCCGCGCTCGCCGTAGTATGCCCACGAGATCATTGTTGAGTAGGCAAAGAGCAAGATGCAGAAGGCGAGGATCATCGGGAACCATGGCAAGACCGTCCTAAACGCATTCTGCGTCAGTGCTACGCCGGCAGTCTGATCAATGTCGTGGTACACGCCCGTGATCACGATGACGAGCGCAGTCATGTTACAGATGATGATCGTATCGATGAACGGCTCGAGAAGCGCGACCATTCCTTCGCGAACCGGCTCATCGGTCTTCGCAGCCGAGTGCGCGATGGACGCACTGCCGAGACCCGCTTCACTGGAGAACGACGCCCGTGTCACACCGATGATCAACACGCCGATTAATCCACCGAACATCGCATTGTCTGTAAACGCCTGCCGAATGATGGAAGCGAATGCGCTCGGGATCTGAGTAAAGTTGGCGAAAAGGACTGCGAGTGCAGCTATCACGTAAATGGCGGCCATTGCGGGAACGATCTTCGAAGTCGCTGCACCGATTCGCTTGATGCCGCCGATAATCACGATCGCGACCGAGACAGCCATCAGGAGGCCGAAGCCGATCTTCATGGCAGGAGTACCCTCCCACCCAAAAGCAGTTATAATCGCTTCGCAGGCCTGGTTTGACTGGAACATGTTCCCGCCGCCGAATGCTCCACCCATCACCATAACCGCAAAGAGGATCGCCAGCGCCTTGCCTATGAAGCCGAACGCTGTGCCATAGGTCTTCATACCGCGCTCGAGATAGTACATCGGTCCGCCCGAGATTGTTCCATCGGGGTTTGTATTGCGATACATCTGGCCGAGAGTACATTCAGAAAACTTTGCCGCCATACCGAAGAAACCTGCCATCGTCATCCAGAACACCGCTCCGGGACCGCCAGTTTGAATGGCCACAGCTACGCCTGCGATGTTCCCCAATCCCACTGTCGCAGAAAGCGCTGAGGTCAACGCGCGGAAGTGACTGACTTCACCCTCGTCTGCGGGGTCATCAAACCTCCCTCGGACTACGTCGACACTATGTTTTAAACCTCGGAGATTGATAAACTTGAGAATAATGGTAAAGAAGATGCCGCCGAAAATTAGCAGGGCGACAATGAACGGAAAGCGCAAGACCTCGGTCTCTGTCTCGCCGGTTTCCTCGTTGACGATTGGTGTCTCGGTCTTCTTGTCCCACTTTTCGGATCGAAGTGCGTCACCAGTGACGCTAAAGAAGAGCACGTTCGCGATCACACCGTTTACACTACCCAGCGCAGAATTGAAGAACTGATTTACTTTTTCTGATGTGGTGGAAGTCGCGCTGTCAGCGGAGGCGACTTCAAGCGGGACCGATTCTCCCGCATCCTGAGCATGGACTCCACTCGCCGGAAGAACAAATGCGACAGCGAGCGCGATCACCAGCGGCCAAAAGAAGAAATAGTGAGCAGATTTTTTTCTCAGCAACGGAACGACTCCATCAGAATTTGGGAACGGAAGCTTTTAGGAACGGGGTTTCTTGACGACGAGAACCGGGCAGTGCGCATTGTGGACCACGCGCTCGGCGGTTGAGCCTAGTAGCAAGTTTGCGACGCTAGACCGGCCGTGAGGTGCGATCACAACCAATTCAGCTTTGATCTCATCGGCGTACTTAACAATCTGGCGATGAGACACCCCTACCCTCACGACGATGTTCAACCCTTCGAGTCGATGCTCGTCCTTCAGCTTTTGCCGGAGTTGCTTCTCAATGTGAGCACGGCGCGTCTCGTCGGTGATGTCGCCGCTGGCGACGCCGGGCTCCATCGGGCTTAACTCGGGTATCACGTGAACGACGTGCAGGCTGGACGGATCTTCAACCAATTGCAGAGCGAGGCGAATCGCCTCCACGGAATCCGCAGACATATCGACAGGGGCCACAACACGCTGTTTGGGTAACCAGCTCATCAGGAGAACCTCTTTGAGGATCGGGTGTAAGTACAGTGGCAAAGCTTTGACGGAGGCCACCCCTCGGGCGCAAACACAGTTTCCAAATTCGCCGGACTTTTTTGGAAAGGCGACCCGTTCCAAATGTCTACGCGAAAGTCGCAGGCCAAAAAAAGAAGGCCTCCGAACGGAGGCCTTCAATGCTGCAAATCTGAGCGAGAGGTTACTCGACGCGGCGGAAAATCACCGACGCATTGTGTCCGCCGAAGCCGAAAGAATTGCTCATGACGGTGTTGATCTCCACCTTACGCGGG
>JAUIJJ010000103.1 GCA_030431385.1 bacterium
ATAGCAGACAGGTAAAATATTTTCACTACCGTACTTTTCGTTTAAGGCAGAAAGTGCTGGTTCAACCATATAATCTTTAGCAAGCATTTCCATGGTGCAGCCAGACTTTGGATTGGTGATGTACACTTGCTGATCATCATGGGCTAACACGCTGATAGTTTCAGCCATAAAGTGCACGGCAGATTCAACGATTACTTTCTTTTCAGGAAGCCGAACAGTCCCGGCTTTCCCTCTGGCGTGATGTCACGTTCGGGGAGCCACTGGTTCCATTGATCCAGCTGCCCGCCATAGTTCGGTGCGGTCCGCCGTGGCGCTGCTGCTCCAACCCATTCCAGGACCGGCTTGAGCGTCTTGGAGAACGTGTACGATTTCAGCCATTCGCGCGCGCTCTCAGTAGCTTTCTCGCGATCCTCTCGCGACCGCGTTGCTGCCGACAATAACACAGAAAGCGCGGCGGTTGGGTCGTTTGCTTTGACGGCATCGGCGAGGTCGGCGCGGTGTAGCTTGCGGCAGACCTCCGCATGGCGCGACACGACAGGCCGAACTCCCCAGCGAATCTGCGCGAGCAGCCGATTCCGATCCCCCAACCACGATTCAGGAATGTCCCGATCGAGACAGATCGAGGCAGGCGCGTGGGCCAGGAGATGCGCCTCCGGAAGATCCACCTCGGGGGCGACCACGATGATTCGTTTTGAAAATGATCCCAGCGTCTCCAAGAGCTGATGCTGCAATCTCGCGCCGGCGTCGTGGGTGGGAATTCCCTTTATCACGAAGTAGAGTTCGCTGTTGGCTTCCATCGCGAGCGCGACGGTGTCGGCAATGGCGTCGATGTCCAACCAAGCGTTCCATGACCCGGAAAAGAGTACCCAGGGAGTGCCGGATTCGAGACCGAGCTCCTTCAGATACTCGGGAAAGGCGGGACGGATCGGCTTGTCCAGCCACGACTCCGGGACTGCACAGGGAACCGGGGAGATGAGATGCGCGAAGTCTGGATGCTGGCCAAACTGACCGAGTAGCCCGAGTTGGCCAATGAGCGCGTGCTTCTCGGGGCTGCTGACTGTCGACCAATGATCCGCACCGATGAGGGCTTCGCGATAGAGCTTCCAGATGTGGTCGCGGGCCTCGGCGTCCATGGGTTCCTCTGGTGCCGTCTGAAGCGCGTGGAGCTCAGCGAGCGGATCGCCGAAAAAGTCCGCGTGGCAGGAGACATCGAGGTGCTTGGCGAGCCGCACCGCAGCGACCACTGGCAGCAGTGAGCCGACACCGATCACGCATTCGCAATCGTGAAGTGGGACCTGCGCCAACACGCTGACGGGATCTTCCATGGCGACGGTTAACGCGGTGGCGGAGCTGGCGCCGTCGATCGGAACGTCGGCGCGGAATCCTTCCTCTAACAAGACGACGTGGACTTCATGGCCTGCAGCAATGAGCGGTTGGGCGAACTGGCGCAACCGGATGGATGGCCCGGTGACCTGTGCATCGGGTTCGAGCGGCCAAGGCCCCGAGCCGAAGAGGGCGATTCTCATTATTGAGTAGGCTTCTGTTTCACGAGATTCGGAGGGGGAGTGCCCTCCATCGCGGCGAGTATGTTGTCCGCGACAATCTTCGCCATGCGTGTTCGGGCCTCAGCCGTGGCGCTCCCGAGGTGGGGGAGCAGGACGACGTTCTCCAAGTCGGCGAGACCCGGAGCCAGCGCAGGTTCGTCCTCATAGACATCGAGGCCCGCAGCGAAAATCCACCGTTCTTTCAGTGCCTCGACCAATGCTGCTTCGTCGATCACCGGCCCGCGCGCGGTGTTCACGAGCACGGAAGAGGGCTTCATGATCGAGAGCTCGTTGACGCCGATCAGGTGCCGCGTTTCTGGAGTGAGCGGGACGTGAATGGAGAGGTAGTCGGATTGCTTGAGGATCGTCTTGAGGTCGACGTGCTCGGCACCGAGATCGTTTTGAAGCTCTTCGTTTTCGCGAGGGTGCATGTATAGGATGCGCATCTTCCAACCCAATGATCGACGCGCCGTTGCCGTCCCGATTCGTCCTGCACCGATGATGCCCAGGGTTTTTCCGACCAAGTCCACGCCGAGATAGTCGTTTGGGCCCCATCCGCCGAATCGGCCTGCGCGGACATCGCGCTCGGCTTCGCCCAATCGCCGACCCGCCATCATCATCAACGCCCACGCGATATCCGCCGTTGCCTCGGTGAGCACTTCTGGCGTGTTGGAAACGAGTACACCGCGACGCTCCGCTTCTGCGAGGTCTATGTTATTGTAGCCTACCGCGAAATTCGCGACGATGCGAAGCTGCGGTCCGGCCGCGTCGAAGGCCTCCGCATCCCACTTATCGGTGAGCATGGAAACAACGCCGTGGCACCCTCCGATCCGGCGGAGGAATTCGTCGCGCGCCATCGGTTCGTCGACTCCGCTATTCGGGACATCGAGTTTGCACCCGGCATCGGCGAACCGTTTGTCCGATCCGGAGGGGATCAGTCTCGTGAAGAGAATTCGTTTCTCTGTACTGTCACTCATGTGTAGGAACTTAGTCCTTCGGAGGCAATGGGCCCCAATCAGGTTGGCTGTTTCTGCCGGAATTCGTGAGTTGTTTCTGCGCGGAGCCGTCGTCGAGGGTCATGAAGATCTGCCATGAGCCGCCGCGGTCGCTTTGGAATGCGATGTGCCGACCATCCGGCGCCCAAGAGGGGCTCTCGTTGTTTCCTTCGTTCATCGTCAGGCGTCGGTAGTCGGTGCCGTCGGCGTTGCAAACGTAGATGTCGTTGTGGGCCTCGTTGCTCTTGCGCCACACGAAGGCAAGTCGCCGGCCATCCGGCGACCAGGAAACGGCGTCGTGCCAGCCTGAGCCCTTGGTGATGCGACGACGACCGGAGCCGTCGGCATTCATGACGAAGAGCTGAATGCCGCCACCTTCGTTGGAGGTGAAGGCGACCTTTGAGCCGTCGGGCGACCAGCAGGGGCTGCCCTCGGTGAAGCGGGTCTCCGTAAGACGCCGCATCTGAGTACCATCCCTCAGCGTCGAGTAAATCTCGGAGCCGCCGTCCTTGCTCATGACCATCACGATTCGGCGCGACTTTTCGTTCCAATCGGGAGAGTGATTCGTGCCACCGTGGGCGGCGACCGTCCACGACTGGCCGGGTTGGAAGTTGAATGCGGCGTCGGGCTTGAGGATCATGCCATAGATATTCGCTCGGTTGCCGTGGTAAGATTGGAAATAGGCTTCCGTGCCGTTCGCGCCCCAAGTCGGGCCGACAACGAGCCTACCGAAGTTCGTGATCTGACGCGCATTGAAACCGTCAGCGTCCATGATTCCCGCTTCCTTTACACCGGGGACCCGTTCGCTCACAAAGAGGAGCTTGGTGTTGGCGATACCGGGAGAGCCCTTGGTGAAGAGCACGATCTCATCAGCGAGTTGATGGGCGAGAAAACGCAGACGCGATTTCGGCTGAGTAAACTGGCGATTGATGATCAACTGCCCCGTTGCCGTTTCGTACATTAGGAGATAGGCGGTGTAGCTATTGCCTTTCTCAGACAGCTTGCCCATGACGTAATGTTCGACCCCGAGGTCCTGCCATGCCTTCCAATCGATCCCGCCGCCTCGCGTATCTTTCAAGTTCTGCGTGTTGACCGCTCGTTGGTCGGCGGGCATCTTGAAGTAGCCACTGAGCTCCAAATCGCGGCGGATGATGCGTGGAATGGTTTCCTTTTCCACGGCTGCTGCACTAACATTAAAGGGGCAAATGGCGATGGTCGTGACTTCGTACTTACCGAACTGCGGGCGGACGTCGCCCAGGTTTTGGGCTCTACCGGGATTCTGCGCGGGTAAGACTGCAACACAGGCCAACGCTGCGAGTAGGGCAAGGAGCCTCGGTAAGAAGCGCGCTTGAAGAACTGAATTCATCATTGGGAGCGAGTCCTTGAACGGGAAATTGGAGGAACAGAATGAGCTGACACTCACCAGTTGGCTCTCGTCTGCAAAGCGCCGCGCCAGAGAATCAACGGGAATAGTGTTAGCACAGCCATGGAGACTACAGTAGATGGCGATGCGTTTGCAGGACAAGCTGCGATGGTGGCTTTTTCCGCTGGCACCGTTTGACGACAATTGGACGGCGCGCGAGCGTGGCTTCTGGGGCGAGAAAGCCGTCGCGCGGTTTCTATGGCGTGGAGGCTACCGAGTTCTGGAACACCGTTGGACTCTTGGCCGCACAGACATCGATTTGATCGCCGCTAACGAACATCGGATCCTGTTCTGTGAAGTCAAGCTGCGCGATCCTTCGGCGGAAGACCCCTGGTACGACATGGTCGATCACAGCCGAATCGAGCGTCTGGCGAACGCGGCAGGAACGTACCTTCAGCGCACACACCAGCAACGCGTAAACGTTCGCTTCAACGGCTACCTCGTTCAGGCGAACCCTAAAGAACCAAAGGAACCCACGATCCTAATCCGCGAAGACTACATCAATCCCAGCGCCGTCAGAGGTTGGAAAGGTGTTCGTGAGCGGGAGGGGTGAAGTATCATTGTTTAAGACAGAAGCGGAATTGTGGTGCGCCCCCGAATCTGAAGGTGATTGGATAGTGGAAACCAACCAAGTGTAACGGAGCAGAACTATGAGCGATATCACACTCGAACAAGCACAGAAGATCGTCGCAAAGGCGATTGAAAAGGCGACAGAGATCGGAACCAAGATGGACATCGCGGTCGTGGACGCGGGCGCCAATCTGAAGGCGTTCGCGCGCATGGACGGCGCGTGGCTCGGCAGCATCGACATCGCGATCAAGAAGGCCCGCACGGCGCGGTTCTTCGATATGCCTACTGGCGCTATCGGCGAACTTTCCCAGCCCGGCGGTCCGCTTTACAATATCGAGCACTCCAACGGCGGCCTCATCACTTTCCCCGGTGGACTCCCGATTGTGAACTCAGGCGGCGAGGTCATCGGTGCGATCGGCGTATCGGGCAGCACCGTCGAAGACGATCACACGGTCGCCAAGGCAGGCATCGAAGCCTGATCGATGTCCATGGTTAGGAAGGGACCCCGGGCACCGTCAGGTGTGCGGGGTCTTTTGCTATCTGGCGATTCGGTCGGTCGCGGACCGCAGGTGCCTACTGAATGGTGAGCGTCTTTTCTCCCGCCGAATTGAACTCGACGGGAATGCTCCCCGAGGGACCGTGGATCTTGATGTACGCCGGCCCGCTCGTTTGGATGGTGACTTGAAATCCGGAGCCCGATGGAGTTGCCTTTAGGTCGATGGTCGAATCGCTGACCTTCAGGTTCTCGATGCCGTGCTCTTCGTCCAACATTGGCCGCCAGTCGACTTCCTCCAGTGGCGCGTTGACGCGAATGCCGAGGACGAATTCGATGAGGAGCGAGATCGGCCCGAGGGCGCTCCAGCCGCAGAAATCACGCCGCGCTTTCGCTCCCTGTTCCTTCTTCTCGGGCTGATAGTCCTCCCAAATCGTCCCTGTGTGTTGGCACACCTCGGCGACCGCCTCCACATGATTCAGCGCGATTTCGTGGGCGAGCCGATGGTGCTTATAGTTCGATAACCCTCTGACCGTCATGTAGGCAATCGGGGGCCAGACTCCGCCGCGCCAGTATCCACCATCGGTTTGGTAGGATTTTTCCGACGCGGCGAGGGCAGGGACGCGAACCTCGCGCGCGAAGTGGCGGTGGTTATCCAGCGCCTTGGCGAGTTCGGTCCCACGCTCGACAGTCGCCACATCCGAAACGAGTGCCCAGAACGACCCGGCGTGAAACGGGCCGAAGCAGAGCTGATCGACGTCCACGTCCGAGTAGATGCGACGAAACTCGTCCCACATCGTTTCGTTGATCAGTTCCTTGAGCGCGAGAAAGTTGGCCGCACTCGTGACGGCGACCTCGTTGTTGTCGACGTGAAGGGCGATGTTGGAAAGGTACTGAAGATCCAATGCGGCCTGACAGGTGTAATCAATCCAGCCCCATGCCTCGGGGCGGGGGAGGTCGTCCATCCCAGAGCCGAACTGATCGTACCAAAGGTGTCCCGATTCTCGCGATCTGTTCTTGGAGTACCAATCAAAGTAACGAGCCAAGTGGGGCAGCACGCGATCCAGACGAGAGTCGTCGCCAGTGTGGGTGTAATACTCCCATTCGGCCCAACTGAAGAGCGGCGGATTAGTAAACGCGCTTGCTCGTTGCCAGACTGTGGTGTCTTCGGACTCTGCCTCGGCGTCTTTGCGGGGCGAGGCTGTTCCGTCGGGAGTGTACTCGCGCGCGATCGCGCCGTCCTCGTCTTGTAGAGCGTAGAAGTTATCGAGGCAGCTCATGACGTCCGGCAAGTCCTCGAACGCCCCTTGAGCGTATCGCGCCCAAAACGAAATGAAGCACGAGTCCCACTGGAAGATGTTGTCCGAGAAAGCGGCGTCGATGAATGGCTTCCCATCTTCAATGGCGGGCAGGCCAGGTCGGACCTTCTCTGCGGCGATTTCAAACGCGCGGCCATAGGCAGCGACAATGTCCGGCCGGGCGGGGAGAATTGGTCTGGGCAGCCTGTCTTTTATCATCTACTTTCCTACATTGCTGGGCGATTAAATTTCTGTACTGGAAGGGGCCGAATTTCCCTTGCAGTGCCGGCGACTCTTCACGATGCTTTCCCGCGTTGGCGACACGGTTGTGTTGCTTTTCTGCGGCGGGAGTAGCTCAGTCGGTTAGAGCGCGGGATTGTGGATCCTGAGGTCGCGGGTTCAATTCCCGTCTTCCGCCCCATTTATTTCCTCTCAAATTCCAAGTACCAAGGGTTCAACGGATTCTTCCGCGTGGATCTGGCAATTCGTGAATCCCAGCCCGTTTAGCTGTTCTTCGATCTGGCGGGCGAAGCGAGGCATCGCGATGGCCTCGCTTTCCTGATGGCCGACGAGCAGGACCGGAATCCCCCGGTGCCTAGCCTCGATGCAATCGTGGTGATTCATCTCGCCGGTTACGTAAAGGTCTGCCGTCCCTGTGCGCCACGAGTGGACGAACTGGCCGGCACCCCCACTGCACAGCGCCACACGCCGAATCATGGTTTCGGGGTCGCCGACGATTCCCGGGCGGTGGCTGCCGATTTGTTCACGAGCTCGTCGAGCGAGATCGCCGAGCGTCGTCGGGGCCACCAAATCGCCGATCAATCCGAGGCCGGCGGTCGCCTCCTGCCGAGGCTCCAGAGTGTACACATCGAAGGCGACCTCTTCGTAGGGATGGACCTTGGCGACCCTTTCGATGAGGCGACTCAACCGCGACTTCGGGCAGATGCATTCGAGGCGAACTTCGTTCGTGGCTTCTTCCAGTTTTCCAACTTCACCGGTGTGCGGATTCGCGCCATCGAGCGGTTTGAATGTGCCGGTGCCGGGCGAGCGAAAAGTGCAGTGCGAGTAGTCGCCGATGACGCCGGCGCCCGCTTGCGCGATGGCTTCGAGCACCTGCGAGACGTAGTCGACCGGGACGAAGACGGCGTACTTGACCTCGGTGGCATGGAGCGGAGCGGGCTTGAGGAACTTGCGCCCTTCTTTACTCAACCCGAGGCGATCGGCCAATTCGCCGTTCGTGCCCTCGGCAATTGAATCGTAATTCGTGTGCGCGGCGATAAGCGACATGCCACGTCGAATCATTTCCGATGTCAGGTTGGTTGTGTAGCTAAACTCGACGAAGCTTTTGGGCGGCTTGAAAAGGAGCGGGTGATGAGTCACCATCGTTTTGGCTCCAGCGTCGCACGCCTCTTGCAGGCTGCCTTTGGTGACTTCAAGTGCGACGAAGATACCGCCCGCGTCCCAGTCGGGATGCGATTTGCAGCCCGACGTTGTCCCAGCTTTCAGCGAGGTGCGGGGGAGCAATGCGATTCACCGCCGCGACGACGTCGGATACCTTCGGTAGACGGGGAGAAGCCATTTCAATGCACCTTCACTGACGAAGTTTATTGGCGAGGGCTTCTACTAAATGGGCTTCAGGACGCGTGGTCCAGAGGAGATCGCGGTGAGCTCGTCGGCCTCGCGCGTGTCATTGAGCTCCCAATCCCACGAGAAAAATTTCACATCGGTCTGCTCGTTCATCTGATCGACGACTTCTTTGGGAAGGTATTTTTTCGCATACTCGCGCGAGCCGCCGGACCCTTCGAAATCGTCGCGAAACCAGTCGAAGACGCGGGACAAACGCAGATAGTTTTTCTTCGCGTTAAAGACAGAACCTTTCTTTGGATTAGCGAGGAATTCCGTGAACTGCTGGTCTAATTGCTCGTCGAGTATGGAAGCGCGAAATGCCTCGGGCCGAAGGTCGGGGCAGCTCAGCGAGGCGCAATTGACAGCCGCATGAATTCGCGCGTCACCCATGGGGCGCAGTATCTCGTGCTCGACTTCGTTGAGCGACCGCATCGCCCCTCCAACGAATCCTGCATCCATCTTCCAAACGGGGTCTAAAATGCTACCGACCTCATCGATGGAATCCACCGGGTATTCACTCAAGACGATCGCAACAGTGAGTATGTTATACGCATTGATCCAATAGGCCATCGCTTCATTTCTGTCGGTCGGAACAGGCGTGGCTTCCAGTGATTTGAGAAGGACCTTCCAGTCAGGGTCTTTCGCAATCGCAGCATAGTCAAGCACCGTTAACTCGATGTCATCGATGATGCCTCGAGAAAGATGCCTGCCCAACAACACGTCCCACTGATCCTCGATGGTAGCGGTACTGGGCTTCACCTCGGATTCCTGCTGCGCGTGGGTCCAGGAGGTTAGCAGCAAGACCAACCACAGAATGAAGATGGCACAAAATGGGATGCTGAGCTTCATCGAATGTGTACTCCGGACACTTTCTTCACAGGAATTGGTGCGGGTTCTCTCAATGGTGAGAGATTCATGCCAGCGGCGCGACGTCGTCCAGAGAGCCTGGGATGGCGCGGTAAATGTAGATCAGCCTACCGTCGGGGCCCGCTGGAAGAATGTCGGTGAGCTTGTAGGACTCAAGGATCGCCGCCTGCATCGTCGGCGTGAAGCCGCGTAGGAACTCATCATGTTCAAAGTTTGCCTCCGTCACAATCGCCGAAAACCTGCGCGAAACGAGGTCGGCGATGAGCTGAGTGGAATCCCACCGCCCCTCCTTGGCGAGGGTCGACATGATGTAAGGCTGATAGAAGACGTCCTTGTCGGTGACAATGTTGAAGACAGGAAACTCGTTCAGAATGTCCCCGGGAATACCTTGCAGAATATAGGCGACTTCATCGCCAGCCACGCCAGCGAGTTCACTGGGAGGGGCGCGGAAGACGATCTTCTTAACCTCATGATCTCCGATCTTCCCAAAGTGAAGAAACCAAGCTTGAATACCAACCGGTATCAAAACGAGTGCAGCGAAGAGTGCTGGCAGTTTTTGTGGGAGTACGATCTGGTCGGTTCGCTGCAAGAGTCGCCCCAACTGCGTACCAATGAAGAGAGCTGCAACTACGTGAAAATCTAACAGGTAGTTTGTCGCCGAGCCATCCTTACCAATTGATACAATAGAAAGCGTTGCGAGCACGAGGTATACATACAGTGGAAGGGGAGCAGACGCTGTGAGGTACTTCTCTTCGATTTCGATCCCGCCGGCATCATCTTCGGTGTTTGGAATCTCTATCGAGATTTTCCGCGACCAGCGGAACCAAACAATGATCCCTATCACTGATGACATGACGGTGGCGATGATCGTCCACTTAGAGAACCTGAAGAGGTGAGCTACCATCGACTCGACTTGATTCCAGTGAAACGCGTTTTCATTGTAGATCACCGTATGCCGAAGGAACTCACCGTTGGTTAGGAGTACCAGAACGGCTACAACCAACCCGGTGATCAGCACAAGCGGCGCGGTCAAGAACGTCGCGCGGAGCCATTCCCTACGAATCAAGAGCGCGATCGCAACACTCGCCGGGGCGAGCAACTGCGTTTGCTTGGTAAAGAACGCGAGTGTGAACAGTATAATGGCAACTGGTGTGAAGACTCGCCAGCGCACGCGCGTGGCCGCCCAGAACCCAAGCAGGCTTAGCGAAATCGCAGGCAAATCGACGCGGGCGAAACGAATCCAATCGTTGAGAGCATACGTCGTTAGAAAGATAGCGGGTGGCAACAGAGCGGCGGCGAGTTGTTTCGTTTCAGAATACACGTAACCCGCCGTCGCGATCATGATAACCAGTACTGACAAAAGTACGATGCCGCGTCCGGCACCCAATCCGGGTTCAGCGACGAATAGAGTTAGCGCGTAAACCGCAGGATAGATCGGTGTGTAATTGCCGACCGTGTAAGGATAGGTTTCAAGCGATGGATAGATGCTCTCACCACTCCGCATTTGAATGGCTTGATTGAGCAGAAACCCTTCTTCCCTATCGAGTTGATAAGGATAGTTTCCAATGATGTTATAAGAGAGCAAGAGCGGCTTAACGGCG
>JAUIJJ010000104.1 GCA_030431385.1 bacterium
CAAGCTGCGCGTGGTGCCTGTCGGTCTTGTTGGGGTCTGTCGTGACGGCGATTGTGCGCGGGTCGAGGAACCTCGCGATTTCGTCGATGTGACTGTCTGTGTCGTCGCCTTCGATGCCGCCGGTGAGCCAGTGAATAGTGGAGATGCCGAGTGCTTCGCGGAGGGTCGCGTTGATGGCGTCGGTGTCGAGGTCGGGGTTGCGATTGGGGTTGGGGAGACATTGCTCGGTGGTGAGCAACGTGCCCGCGCCATTGACCTCAATGGCTCCGCCCTCGGCAACCAGATCAATCTTCGCTGAGGGCATTTCAATCTCATCAGCGATGCGCCTCGCAGCCTTTTGATCTTCGTCGAAGGGCGGGTACTTCTCGCCCCAGCAGTTGTAGGTCCAGTCGACGGCGACCACTCCGGTCTCGCCGTTCGTCGACTTGACGAAGGTAGGGCCATAGTCGCGCATCCATGCGTCGTTCGTGGGGATCTGGTGGTAGTACACGTTGCTGGCGTCGGCCTTGTTTTCCTT
Organism: bacterium; assembly: GCA_030431385.1. Classification (GTDB taxonomy): domain Bacteria; phylum Sumerlaeota; class Sumerlaeia; order SLMS01; family SLMS01; genus JAUIJJ01. The sequence continues at coordinate 518 of JAUIJJ010000104.1, forward strand.
CATGATCGCCATGGCCTGCGCTTGCATCTTCTCGTCGTTGACGAGGAGGTGGACATCTTCGCCTTCGACGATTTCGCGAATCATTTTTGCCCAGATGTGAGGGACGATGTCGGCCTTGGGACCCCACGTGTGGTTCTGATGGGGCCAAGCCAGCCACGTCGCTTTGTGCGCTTCCCACTCGGCGGGCATGCGGTAGCCGAGACGCTGCAGGGTGGTTCCGTCCAGGTCCAGTTGTGGCTCACTCATTTCAGGAACCGTTCCTTGATTCCGTCGTAGGCATCGACTCGGCGGTCGCGGAGGAAAGGCCACTGGCGGCGGGTCTTTTCAATGAGCGACAGGTCAACTTCCTGAATCACGTTTTCCTCGTTCTCCGAGGAGGCGCGGTGGACGACGTGACCGAAGGGGTCGGCGATGAAGCTCTGGCCGAAGAACTGGATGTCACGCTCGTTGCCGACGCGGTTGACGGCACAAAGCCAGACACCATTTGCGATGGCGTGGCCGCGCTGGACGGTTTCCCAGGCGTTGTGCTGGTAGGCACCGTGGGTTTCCTTTTCGAACTCGTGCCAGCCGATGGCGGTGGGGTAGAAGAGTATCTCGGCACCGGCGAGCGCAGTGAGGCGCGCTCCCTCGGGGAACCACTGGTCCCAGCAGATGAGCACTCCGATCTCCGCGTACTTTGTGCGCCAAGACCGGAACCCGAGATCGCCCGGCGTGAAGTAATATTTTTCGTAGTAGTGAGGATCATCGGGGATGTGCATCTTGCGATAGATGCCGAGCAACTCGCCACCGGCGTCGATGACGACTGCGGTGTTATGGTAGACGCCTGCGGCACGGCGCTCGAAGAGCGAGCCGACGATCACGACGTCTTCTTCGCGCGCGATCTTTTGCAGGCGCTCGGTGGTGGGGCCAGGGATCGGCTCGGCAAGATCGAAGATGTGCTCTTCCTCTTCCTGACAAAAGTAGGGAGAGCGAAAGAGTTCCTGCGTGCAGATGATCTGCGCTCCGGCCTTGGCGGCTTGGCGAATCCGTTCACAGGTACGATCGACGTTCACCGAGATGTCGTCGTCGCACTTGGTTTGAACAAGGCCTACTCGTACGTTGCGTGACATTGATTCCTCCTTGCCGCGAGGGCGATTCCGCGCCCATCTAAGCGGGCGCGAATTTGGTCGGTTCTATTTGCCCGACGCGCAAGCAGTTTTACTCACACTTTCGCTGGAGGGGCGCAATGGCGCAACGGCCACAGGAACTTGTCCTGCTGTTGGAAGCGGTTCCATCGCTGGAAGACGTTCAACAGGGGTTCGATACTTACCAAGAGTCATGCTTCACGGAGAAGCCTCCAGAGTTCTTTTCGCTGGAGCTGTGCGGCGAGGCGGGCGAGCTGGCGAATTTGGAGAAGAAGTCGTGGAAAGGGAAAGACATCGATGACGACCGTTTCGAAGACGAGGCTGCCGATGTCTTCATCGCGCTGATGAACTATTGCAACGCGCGGGGCGTCGACCTCGGCAAGGCGGTCGCGGCGAAGCTTGTGACGGTCGAAGGGCGCCGTCAGGATGGGCTGATGTGAAGGGGTTAGCGCCCGGATGCGCTTTTGAGGTTCGGGTCGGACTCATATTCATGAACGCGGCCACCGGTTTCCAGATAATCGCGATAGGCGACAGCGATGCCTTCTTCGAGCGGCGTGAGGTTGTCCCAGCCTAGGGCTTGTAGTCGCGTCACATCGAGCAGCTTCCGCGGCGTTCCGTCAGGCTTGCTGGTGTCGAAACCGATTTTCCCTTCGAACCCAACGACCTGCGCGATGATCCCGGCGAGTTCGGCGATGGTGACTTCCTGGCCGCTGCCGATGTTGATGATCTCGCTGCCGTCGAAGTTTTCCATCACGTGAATGCAAGCATCGGCCATGTCGTCGGCGAACATGAATTCCCGGTAGGGCTTGCCGGTGCCCCAGATAACGACCTCGGAAGCATTCTTTTGCCGGGCCTCATGGAACCGACGAATGAGCGCAGGAAGTACGTGGCTGTTGAGCGGGTCGTAGTTGTCGCCAATCCCGTAGAGATTGGTGGGCATGACACTGACAAAATTTGTTCCGTACTGGCGGTTGTAGGACTGGCACATCTTGATCCCGGCGATCTTCGCAATTGCGTAGGGTTCGTTGGTGGGTTCGAGCAAACCGGTCAGGAGGAATTCTTCTTTGATGGGCTGCGGCGCGTGCTTTGGGTAGATGCACGAGGAGCCCAAAAAAAGGAGTTTCTCCACACCGGCTCGATAGGAGCCGTGGATGAGATTCGTTTGAATCAGAAGGTTATCGTAGATGAATTCTGCTGGGTAGGTGTTGTTGGCGTAGATCCCGCCAACCTTGGCGGCCGCGACGAACACCCAGTCGGGCTTGTTTACCGATAGATATGCGTCAACCGCTTGTGAATCCAGCAGATTGAGTTCGCGCCGACGAGGCCGCAGGATGTTTTGGACGCCCAAGGTTCTCAACCGCCGAACAATGGCACTTCCTACCAGCCCGCTTGCTCCCGCCACGAGAATCTTCAGGTCAGTACTTTTTTTGTTTCCCAATGTCTCTACCTTATCGCCCCAACGTTGAAGAGCTTGGTTCGGCACGCTTGGCTAACTCAAGCGCAATTAGAGGCGGACGGTTGGATGTTGCAATGAGAAACAGTGTTGGAGCGTTTAGTCCAGCTCATCCAGTCCGTCATCTTGCATCGGGGGTGGTGGGGGCATGGATGGGATTCTTGGCTCCAGGTTCGGGGAAAGTGAGGACTGGGAGTTCGCTTCGTAGTCCTCTAACTTTGTGTGGCGGGCGGAGGAGGGCCTCGGCGCGCTGTCGGTTGATCTCTTCGTCGTAGGAGGCGACATCGCGGGGCTGTTCGTTGAGAGCTTCGGGACCCCGTCGTTGGAGTAAGAGCCCTGCGGGACCTCAGTGGGGGGCGCGAGGTCTTCTCTGGCGGGCTGGGCCGCTGCCTGCCGAGGCGGAGGCGGGGCTGCGGCGGGTGCACCTTTCGAGCGGAGCCAGGTCGCGGGGGGATCGTACTCGCCTCCGACGTACTGCCACGGATCGGAGAGGTCGTCCCAACTGGAGCCGGGGGTGATCCCGATGCCACGGAACTTCAGCTCCAAATCATTGGCAGAGTCTGCGGCGAGGAGCGCGTCTTCTTTGCTGATGAAACCTCGCTTGGTGAGGCGGAAGAGCGACTTGGCGAAGTTGACGATTCCGTGTTCGTTTTCGGCGCCCATGGATTGCTTGAGCTCGCTCTGATCGCCCTTCGCGACGAGGTCGCTGATGCGCGGTGTATTGATGAGGACTTCAACGGCGGCGACGCGGCCGCCCTGCACGTTGCGGATGAGCCGCTGACTGATGATCGCTTTCAGGTTGAGCGAGAGCTGGATCTGAACCTGTTCCTTGTGGTTTCCGGGATAGAAATTGAGGACGCGTTCCACGGTCAGCGGTGCGTTGGTGGAGTGAAGAGTCGCGAAGACGAGGTGCCCGGTTTCCGAGGCGTGCATGGCGAACTTCACGGTTTCTGCGTCGCGCAGCTCGCCGATGGAAATGACCTGGGGAGCTTGGCGGAGGCTGTTTCTGAGCGCTTCCTGAAAGCTGAGTGTATCGATGCCGACTTCGCGCTGGGTGACGATTGAGCGGCGGTGTTGGTAGACGAATTCGACCGGGTCTTCGATGCTGATGATGTGGCCGGTGCGGACGTGGTTTCGGTAGTCGAGCATGGAGGCCATGGTGGTCGACTTGCCGCTTCCGGTGGCGCCGGTGACGAGGATGATGCCGCGGTCGGCGAGGGCGATGTCTCTCAATACGGGCGGAAGGCCCAGCTGCTTGAGCGTCGGAATGTCCATGATGATCCGTCGCATGACGATGGCGATGGAACCACGCTGCCAGAAGATGTTAACGCGATAGCGACCGGCTTTTTCCGACATGTGCGCGAGGTTGCACTCACGCGATTCGCAGAACGCCTCCCACTGCGACTCATTCATGAGGTAGCGTGCGAATTCCTCCATTTGCTGGGGAGTGACGCGTTGCATCTTGGACGCCTTGACGGCCATGAACTGGCCGTCGCGATTGAGGCAAGGGACTGCCCCGGCGACTAGATACAGGTCCGTCGCGCTGTTCTCGTTCACTTCCTGGAGAAATGCATCAAGAAGCATCTTCCACCGCCTCGCTTTGATTCATGTGTGATTTTGTCACTGTTACTGACAAGGGATAGAAGGCTAAGGGACGGGTTGCAAGGCAAGCTTTTGGGTGGAAGAGGGGGCATTCGGGAGTGCCGGGAATTGGACATTGTTGTTGCCGGTCTTGAGTCTCTTTGGGATCGTCGAGGCGATTTCCTATGGGATGTGCCGATGCGCCTGCTCCTCGTTTTTATGCTTTTTGCTACCGTGACGACCGCCGCCCGGGCCGACGTTCCGGATCTTCCCTATCAAGCCCGTTACCTTGCCGGGTTGAAGATTTGCTTGGACCCGGGGCACGGCGGCGACATCGGAGAACATTACGAAACCACGGGTTACAAGCGCGGCCCTAGTGGGTTGCGTGAAGCCGTTATCAATCTGCGGATCACCGAGCGGCTGGGTGAGTTGCTGGCCGCGTCCGGCTGCGAAGTCATCCACACGCGGCAAGAAGACGTGGAGGTATCGCTCGAAGACCGCACTCGCATTGCTCGCGAAAACTGCGTCGATCTATTCCTCAGCATCCATCACAACACCTCGACGCGAGCGAGCGCGAACTTCAGCTCAATGTGGTATCACGGCGACGGCTCGACGCGGCCGGCCTCGCTCGACTTGTCGCGCTATCTTTCCGACTCGATTATCAGGACGATTGAGCCGTCGGAGCCTCAGTACAGCGGCGTCTATTCCGATCGCCTGATGTACGAGAGTGGGTTCCATGTGCTGAGGGAAGTCCCAATGCCCGCCGTGTTGCTGGAGTGTAGCTTTCTCACGAACCCCGACGAAGAGCGCAGGCTCAGCAAGAGTTCCTACAACGACAAGGAAGCCTGGGCGATCTTTCTGGGTTTGTGCGAATGGGCGGCGAACGGTGTTCCGCGCGCGCTGCCGCTCGAAATGCCGCTGCCCGGTGAGCCCGGGGAGTTCGTGTTCGAGCTGAAGGACGGAATGAAGGAAACGTGGGGGGCGGGTGCGTTGCGGCTTCGGCCGGGCAGTCTCCGCGTGATGCTCAACGACGATCCCATCGCCTTCTATCTCGATGAGAATCTGCTTCGGTTCTCGCTCGATGAGATTCCGGAGGTGGCGACGCTGGAGATTCAGTTCGAGAACCGGACCAAGAATTCGTCAATCACGCCGCCGATCGATCTGCGTTCCTATCTGTGCGTTCCCGGCGCGCCTGTTCCGATTTTCTCGCCTGAGGAGTAGCCGCCTAGCCGCGACCGTACTTCTCTCGCCGGGCGCGTGAATCTTTCGTGCGCAGATGCCTGCCGGAGTTTTGGATGCGCTGGCGGTGTTCGTTGTCGAGGAGCGTCAGGCAGCGGCGGCGCTCTTCGTCGCTGACTTGCGGGCTCTCTAGCGTCTTGAGGATTTCCTGCGTGAGTGAAAGTTGGTGGCGCTCGTGGAGGCGGAACAGGAGCTGGCGCGCGTCGATCTGCCCTTCCTCAACCAGCGGATGCTCCCATGCGAGGAGCGCAGTAACCACGTTGTGTTCGCCGGGCCAATCGCCGCTGAGCTCGGCTTGCTCCAGCAGGGTCGAGACGTAGCCGTCGTTGTCCAACAGATAGAAGATCCAGCCTTCAAGGCGCGGATCGCTGACCCATTCGTGGCGCAGATTCGCGCGCACGTAGTCGAGTCCGGCATTTGACTCTAACATGACTTTCAAAAGGCCTCGCTCGACTGGGTCGAACTGGACGGCCGGTGCGGCTCTGTCGTCGTCATCGTAGGGATCTTCCTGCGGGTCGCGCCGTTCCTCGCGGCCGTACTCCTCGCGGTGGCGTTTCTCCAGAATACGATTGAGAGCTTCGCGAGGGATGCCACCGATTCGGCCGAGTAGCCGACTGATGGCGGCCTCGCGGATGACGTCGTTGCCGAATGCGACAATCACACCGCTAAGTCGGTCGACGAGTTCCGCCTGCCCGGCGAGCGTTCCCATCTCCAAATCCTTGGAATGAGAGTCGACGGCGTAGTCAAAGAACTCGCGGGCGTGTTCGACTTTTTTCTTCAGAGCGTCCGGGCCCTCACGCTTGAGAAAGGTATCGGGGTCGTCTTCCGATGGAAGCGGAATGACGCGAGTGTCGAGCCCGGCTTCCAGTAGGGGAAGGCCGCCGCGAAGCATTGCCTTTTGGCCTGCGGAGTCGCCGTCGTAGAGAAAGTATGTGCGCGTGGCGTAGCGCTTGATGAGCTTGGCCTGCTCTCTGGTGAGTGCGGTGCCGAGGCTGGCGACGGCTTGCTTGAAGCCGTGGGCGTGGGCCATGATGACGTCCATGTAGCCCTCGCACAAGATCGCATAGCCCGATTTTTCGATGTGGGTTTGCGCGACGTTGAGCGCGTAGAGGATTCGGTTCTTCTTATAGAGTGCTGTCTCCGCGGAGTTCTTGTACTTGGCCGGATCGTCGTCGAGGGCGCGGCCTCCGAATCCTACGACGCGTCCGTTGGCGTCGAGGATCGGAAACATCAGTCGGTTGCGAAATGAGTCGTAGACCCTGCCGTTTTCAGATCGGGCGCAGAGTCCGGCATCGACGAGTAGCCCCTCGCTGTAACCGATCTTCATAAGGTGGCTCTTGAGCGCGTCCCAACTGTCGAGAGCGGCGCCGAGCTGAAACTCTTCGCTGATGGCTTCCGTGATGTCGCGCTTGGGGAGGTAGTCGGTGGCGGAGCGGTTTCTCCCTTCGAGGAGATTGTCCCGGAACCATTCGAGGGCCGCCTTGTTCGCGCCTTCGATGGAGTGGCGGAGCTCGTCTTCCTGCTTGCGGATGGCGGGGTCCTGTCGCTGCCGGGAGGGCAGCTCCATGCCGAGTTCGCGGGCGAGCTTTTCCAGCGCCTCGATGAATTCGAGCCGTTCTTGACGCATGACGAAGTCAATCACCGAGCCGCCAGCGCCGCAGCCGAAGCAGTGGAAGATGCCCTTCTTGGGGACGACGTTGAAGCTGGGGGTTTTCTCCTGATGGAAGGGGCACTTGCCCTTCCAACTGGCGCCTGCTTTTCGCAATGACACTGTTCGACCGATCACATCGACGATATCGACCTGATCCTTCACCTGCCGGATAATGTCACGGAACTCATCGCTCATTGGGCTTGCCAGTGTTCGCCAATTTTCGGGAAATGCAGGTTGATTAGTTGGGAATGGGGCAGCTTCTCTTCCTTCCATGCAACCGCCTCGGGATCCTGTCCGTCAGGGAGTCCGACTGCAAGGGGGACTCTCTCAAAACTCAGGATGAGGATGCGATGGCAGAGACCCATGACGAACTGGAACAGCTCAACGCGCTCTTCGGCAGAGAGTATCGGCTGGGTAAGCTGATCGGCAGGGGCGCGATGAGCACCGTGTGGAGCGCGACGCGGCTCTCAGACGGGTTCGAAGTTGCGATCAAGGCTCAAAGGTACTCGGACCCCGAGGGCATGCGCACGCTGCTCGCACCGATCGAGAAGAGGCTCGAAGCCTGCCGCGAGGTCGATCATCCAAACGTCATTCGTATTCTGGACATTCGTTCTGTCATCGGTGACGACCGGGCGATTTTCGTGGTGCTCGATCGCAGCGGCCCGGACTTGGAGTCTTGGTTGAGGGAACATCGCCCGCAGCTGACGATCGGCTGGCTGTTGGCTCGATTGGCGGAGATCGCCGAAGGCATCGAGGCGATCCACCAGAAACGCATCGTCCATTGCGACATCAAACCAAACAATTTCTTTCTTTGCCAGGAACTCGAACGCGGGTTGGTGGGGGACTTTAGCATCTCACTGACGGAGGAGGAGTCAGGGAAACACGCTCAGGAGGACGCGTGGGGAACTCCTGCATTCGTCGCTCCCGAGCAGGTCCTGGCGACTCGCTTTGGGACCTCGGTAGACATTTACTCCTTTGCAATGTCGATTTATGTGCTGCTTTCGAACGAGTACGCCTTCGAGGGCAAAACGGTGCAGGAGTTTATCTACTCGCAGATGAGCGCGGACCCGATCCCGCTGCGGCGGAGGAACAGAAACTGGCCGACGGAGCTGGACGACGCGCTCATGAAATCGCTGCAAAAAGACCCGGACGCGCGCCATCGCTCTGCGCCGGAGCTGGTCGCGGATTTGACGCGGGCGCTGGCGGCTCACACACCACTGCGGCTGAGTTCGTTCCTACACGGGGGTGATCTCTCCCGGTTCAGCAGCACCGAGGTTCGCGTGAGAGACGTTTTGGGTGATTCGACGTAGCCTCTATTCGCGAGCACCTTTCTTGCTCGCTTGTGAATTCCCCGCTGTCCCATAGCTCGACCAGGAGCGCACTTATGATTGATCAAGAACACCCCAAAACGCGGGCCGTTTCGCGCAGAATGCTGCTACGCGGCACGCTATTGATCGGAAGCGCCACGACTGCCATTCTGTCCGTACCCGGGCTTGCGGGGCGCGCATTGGCGCAGGATAGCGAACGGCCGCCGAGGCTGGAGCCCGACCTCGTGAAGAAGTTCGTCGGCGTTTCTCACAGTAGCTTAGAGGACGTGAAGAAGCTCTACGAAGAGCAACCCGCGCTCGTGAATGCGACGTGGGATTGGGGCGGTGGCGATTGGGAAACGGGGCTCGGCGCTGCGTCTCATGTAGGAAACAAAGAAATCGCCGAGTTTCTCCTCTCTAAGGGCGCGAGGATGGACGTCTTTGCCGCGGTGATGCTCGGTAAGAAGCAGATTTTCGAGGCGTTTCTCGCCGATGATCCCGAGGTGATTCACCTCAAGGGGCCGCACGGAATCTCTCTGATTCACCACGCTGAACGGGGTGGTGATGCGGAATTGATCGAACGGATCAACTCGCTGCTCGATACGGAGAACTGACTCGATGAAAGAAACAAGCGCCGCCCAGAGTTGGGCGGCGCTTCGGTAAAGGCGCGGAAGTTGGGTTCCGCCACGACGACAGCCGGGTGGGATTTTTCCCGGACAGGGCCGTTTCATGAGTCATTGTTGGGATCGAATCGGGCGGTGAGGCTGTACCGTGGTGATGACAGGTGTCAGCCCGCCCAAACGATGTGTCTGTTGTCCATGCTCATGTTTGGCGTGTCAAACTTTTTTTCGCCTAGACGCAGTCGGTTGCTCGGTACAGGCGATTGTGGGCGTGCGATCCATTTCCGTTGCCTGCCTTAAGCCTCCTGATGATCTTTGGACCGTCAACGCCAAGCTATCGATTTCAGGAGAAGTGAATGTCTCGCAGGAAAGTCAGTATCCGGGGTGTGCCCCTCGGGTTGGGCGCAGGTATGAGCGGTGCCGAGGCGGGCTATCGCGCGGTTCGCACGACCGACCTTACCGATCGGCTCGCAGCCCTCGGGTATAACGTGCAGGACTGCGGTCCTCAGCAGGTCCCCCACGACGCGGACCCGGGACCGCCGGAGCGAAATGCTCACTTTCTGGAGGCCATAGCGGCCACCTGCGACTCGGTGGCGGAGTGGGTGGAGGAGACGCTTTCCAAGGAAGACATCCCGCTTGTTTTAGGGGGAGACCACAGCATTGCGGCGGGAACAGTCGCGGGGACTTCGTCGTTCTGCCATCAGAGGAATGAGAAGATCGGCGTGATCTGGATCGACGCTCACGGAGATATGAACACGCCGGAGACTTCGCCGAGCGGGAACGTCCACGGGATGCCTTTGGCTGCGAGTATGGGTTTGGGGCCGAAGGAGCTCACGCATCTTCGTGGATTCTCGCCGAAGGCGCG
>JAUIJJ010000105.1 GCA_030431385.1 bacterium
TCACCACTGCGAGCAGGACAAGCGACGCCGCGATTGCCATGCGCCGCTGCGTACGGATGCGTGACTGTGCGGCCAGCAATTCTTCGACTTCAGCTATCAGCTCGCCGCTTGCTGCCTCGTTCTCGATGCGCTCTGCCTGTTGCTTCGCGAGGTGCAAGTCCCCGTTCGCCATCGCCTGCCGAGTATACTTCGTCAGCGCACGCTCTCGCAGTCGGGGGAGTTCCGGATTTCCTTGCCAAAGCCCTGCCGCACGGCCCAAGTCCGCCATCGCCATCGATAGTGCTTTGTAGTCCGCATCTGTGTTATTGATCGTGGCCTCTGCGTTCTCGGCCAACTGCAACGAATCCCGCCGCTTCCCCGCACCGCTGAGGTAACCCTTCAGTTCCTTCACAAACTCGAGCGCACTTGGCGTCCGCTCCTCGGGCTTCGCGGCAAGGGCCCTCATCGCAATAGCGGACAACTCATCGGGGACCTCGCGGCGATCAACAGCTCCTCGTGGGTCCTGCAGAAGCCCGCTCGCCGCATGCTCAAAAGCTTCCCGAGAAGACTGACCAAAATGAGGCGCGCGACCTGTCAGCAACTCATACAAGATCGCGCCGAGAAGATAGACATCGGTCCAAGTGCCGATTCGAGCTGCAGATTCCAAAGTCTGCTCAGGCGCCATGTACGCGGGAGTGCCCGACGGCGAAGACGCTTCAGAGCGCGCCGGTGCCCATTTGAGAATCTCCTCGGGGACGAGTCCCTCTACCTCGACGTTTACCGCCAACCCCCAATCCATCAGCATCACTTCACCGAAGCGACCGATGACCACCTGATGGGGTTTCAAGTCCCGGTGGACGACGCCCTTGCTGTGGGCGAAGGCCACGGCGTTTCCGACGTCCATCAAAATCGGCAAGTGGTGTGCGAGGAAAGCTTCCGGCTCCACTGCCTTGAATTCTTTGGCAATCAACTCATTCCAAGGAACGCCGCGAATCAGCTTCATCGCCAGCAGCGGTTGCTTGTTTTCATCCATTCCGAGGTCGTGAACGGGAACGATGTTCGGATGTTCCAGGTTCGCGGTCGTGAGTGCTTCCTGTCGAAAGGCCGCCTCCATCTGGAGCTGCTCTTGGGACTTTTCAGAGACGACGTCGAAGCGACCGCCCTTCAGCTTTTTGATCGCAACCACTCGACCGAGCGACGACTGGACAGCTTCCCAAACTTCGCCGAAACCGCCACTGCCGATTTGCTGGCGCAAAACATACCCAACCGCCCCCGCCGGCGGGGGAGTATCGGGGCCATCTCCTTGACCAGAAACGCTCCACTGGGAGAGCGTCAGTTCCTGCCCCATGGTCTCGGCAGTACGGGCCTGCGAATCGCCCGTGCCGGCCATTGTGATGGTGTGCGTTTGATCCGCTGGCAAGTGGTCGGGGACCTTACCGAGTGTCTCGTCGTCCGCAGCCAAGGGAGGCTCCTTGTCGGTAGATTGCAAGGGACGGTAACTATCGCCATGGGAGCGGCTCAAGTAAACTCGGCCCCGCCACCACAACGAATCCACTTGCCGTGGGCGGAAGTGAATAGTAACGAGTTGTTTACTTACTCGATGAGGGGAGCGTATTGTGGGAAGGCTACCGAGGAAGAAGGCAGACATCGAACGCGCCGCGCTGGAGCTCTTTGTTGATCAGGGCGTCGACGGTACAAGCGTTCGCGACATCTCCACCCGGTCCGGTGTGACGGAAGGCGCGCTCTATCGCCACCACAAAACGAAGGACGATCTGGTGCGCGCGCTCTTCGCCCGCCACTATGCGGAGTTCGCGGAGCTCGTCGCTGAATTGCGGAAAAAGAAGCTACCGATCGACGAGTTCATCGCCGAGCTGGTGATGACTTTCTACGCCTACTACGATGAAGACCCGTACATTTTCCACTTCGTCATGCTCGTTCGGCACAAGCTGCTAGAAGAAGTCCGCGCCGACGAACACAACCCCGTCGAACTACTCTCACGAATTCTCAAACGCGCCGAACGGAACAAAGAAATCCCCAAGCAGAACACAGCCATTACGACCCAGCTGCTGCTAGGTATGGTCATGCAGGTTCCGATCGGTTGTTACTACGGGAGGATCAAGAAGCCGCTCGTCAAACACGCCGAGCGCGTTACCCAAGCCTGCCTTGCGGTCATGCACGGCGGTGGCTGAGCGGCGACGCTCAGGCTACATGAACCCGAGGTTGAGCTTCGCTTCTTCAGTCATCATTTCGGGGTTCCATGCCGGCTCCCAGACGACCTCAACGAGCACCTCGTTGACACCCGGGACCTTGGAAACTTCCCGCTGGACATCGCCGGGCAGCGATTGCGCTGCCGGACAAGCGGGCGAAGTGAGCGTCATGTCTACCTCGACGTTTCCCTCATCGGTAATGCGCACATCGTAAATCAAACCCAGCTCGTGAATGTTCACGGGTATCTCCGGATCGTAGACGTTTTGCAACGCACCAACGATACTCTCGCGCAGGTTTTCCTTCGGGTCGGACATAGGAACTCCCTCTCTTCTTAGCGGCCGCTTTGGCGCGTCATTTTCAGCGCATAGGCGTAGAGCTTGATCTGTTCGATCATCGCGGCCAGACCATTCGCGCGCCCCTGCGTCAGGTTCTCGCTCAGGCCGAGCTTTTGAATGAATTCGGGCGGCGTATTCACGACTTCATCGGTCGTTCGGTTCGAGTAAACTTGGAGCAGGATCGCGATGAGGCCGTTCACGATCATCGCGTTACTTCCGGCCTTGAACATGACCCGGTCGCCTTCCATCTCCGCCTTCAGATACACAGTCGATTGGCAGCCGCGAACGATGAACTTTTCCTGCTTCACTTCTTCCGGTACTGGCGGGAGCTGTTGGCCCAGATCGATGATCGCCTGATAGCGCTCCTCCCAGTTGTCATAGCTCGAAAACTTGTCGACGATGCGCTGCTGGGTTTCCTGAATCGTCTCCGCGCTCGTGTCGAAGATATCGCGATCCTTCGCCACGTCGTCGCCCTTGTGAATCTCGACCGCTTTGTGCAAAGCGGCGGAAAAGCGATCAACATCTTCACGCGAGTTGTAGAACGCAAACGACGCACGGACGCTGCCCGGGATCTCGAAGTGGCGCATCACCGGTTGAGCGCAGTGATGGCCAACTCGCACGGCCACGCCCTCCATATCGAGGATCGCGCCGAGGTCGTGGGCGTGGATGCCGTCGACGACGAAGCCGAGCACGCTGGCCTTGTTTTCAGCGGTGCCGATGAAGCGAATCCCCGGTAGGTCAGAAATCGACTCGGTAGCGTAGGTCAGCAGCTCGTTTTCGTAGTCGACGAGCGCCTTGCTATCGAGCTTCCTGAAGTAGTCCAAAGCCGCGCCGAAGGCGATGCCGTCTGCGATGTTCGGCGTGCCCGCCTCGAATTTGTAGGGGAGCTCGTTCCACGTCGTGCGCTCGAAGGAGACGAGTTCGATCATATCGCCGCCGCCTTGATAGGGGGGCATTTCCTCCAGCAATTCGCGCTTGCCGTAAAGAGCGCCGATACCCGTGGGGCCGAAAACTTTGTGGCTAGAAATTGCGTAAAAGTCGCAGTCGAGCGCCTGCACATCGATTGGCAGATGCGGCGCGGCTTGCGCGCCATCGACGAGCACCTTCGCTCCCTTGGCGTGAGCCATCTCCACGATCTCGCCGATCGGATTCACAGAACCGAGCGCGTTGGAAACGTGTACCACGGAGAGGAGCTTCGTCCGCTCCGTGAGCATCTCCTCCAGCTTGTCCATCCTCAATTCGCCGCGCTCGTTGATCGGAACGACTTGGAGCGTCGCTCCCTTGCGCTCACACATGAGCTGCCAAGGAACGATGTTCGAGTGGTGCTCCATTTCCGTGATCAGGATCTCATCGCCTTCGGAGACGAATTTCTCGCCGAAGGAAAACGCCACGAGGTTGATCCCCTCAGTGACGCCACGGGTGAAGATGACTTCCTTGATGTCCCGTGCGCCAAGGAACAGCCGCACCTTTTCCCGCGCCGCTTCGTAGGCATCCGTAGCTTCTTGGCTCAGCCGGTGAATCCCGCGGTGGACGTTGGAATTGTACTGCGAATAGTAATTGTCGAGGGCGTCGATGACGGCCTGCGGCTTTTGCGTCGTCGCTGCGTTGTCGAGGTAGACGAGTGGATGCCCGTTTACTTCCCGCTTCAAAACGGGAAAGTCCTCCCGGATCTTTGCGATATCCAGAGAGGACTTAAATTCCATCGTCGGCTTCTGAGCCGTGCTCATGTGAATCCCTTTCGAATCAGGAACGAGGAAGCCGCTCCCAGAGCAACTCTTCGACCTTGTCGCGAATGGCATCGATCTGGACGCGTTCGGTCAGATCGCTCGCGAATGCGTGAATCAGCAAGGCTCGGGCCTCGTTCTTCCGCAGGCCACGCGACCGAAGGTAGAAAAGCGCCTCGCGGTCGAGCTGACCCGTCGTCGCGCCGTGTGTACACTTCACGTCGTCGGCGTAGATCTCGAGCTGCGGCTTGGACATCACCTGTGCCTTATCGGTGAGCAGCAGGTTTTGATTGGTTTGCTTGGCGTCGGTCTTCTGTGCGGTTTGGTGGACGAAGATGCGCCCGCGGAAAACGCCGGAAGACTCCTCGTCGAGCACACCCTTGTAAAGTTCGTGGCTGTCGCAGTGGGGAGCGATGTGCTCCATCTGCATGAACGTGGCGCAGTGCTGCTTGCCGCGCAGCACGTACAGGCCGTTGAGGATCGAATCAATGTTCTCGCCGCGCAGGTATCCAAACACGCCGTTGCGCGTGATCGATGCGCCGAAGGTGAATGTGTGCGAGCGGAAGCGACTGTCGCGGCCCTGCTCAAGGCACTGCTCACCGATGTGGAACGCCTTTGTGCTGTCGTCTTGAACGACGTAGTGATCGACGTTGGCGTTGGCCGACACGAAGTTCTCGGTAACCGGGCAGGTGAGGTACGTCGTGCCCTGCGGGCCGATGTGCGTCTCGACCAGTTTCACATCGGCACTCTCCTCCACAATGAGGATGTTGCGTGCAAAACTCGCGGCGGCTTGGTCGCCCGGCTCGGAAATCCAAAGCACATTGATCGGGCGATCCACCACGGTGTTCTTTGGAACGTGGAGGAAGTATCCGTCGCCAGCGAGCGCGGTGTTCAGCGCTGCAAAGGAACGCTCTTTCCAGTCGCAAAGGCGGCCGAGATAATCCTGCACCATCTCGCCATACTTGGTAACGGCGTCGGCGAAGTTGGTGAGCTTCACACCCGCCGGAAGGTCGCCGATGTTGGAACGCTCCGCATTGAAGCGACCGTTCACAAACACGAGCTGATGCGCGTCGAAGCCCTTATAGTAGTAATCGGAAGCGAGGGCGCTTTCCGAACTTGAGCTGCGCCCGAACGTGCCCTCTACGATGGGCTTGATGCTGGTCTCGCGCCACGCTTCATCCGTGGCCTTGGGCAGCCCCATCTCGCCGAAGCGATCCATCGCGTTCTGGCGCAACTGGCGCAGCCACCCCGGCTCGCCGGAGCGATCGCTGGATGCCTCGTCGAAGAGAGAGAGAAAAGTGTCTTTTGCTTCCATCAGTTGACTCATTGATTTACCTTGAGAAATGGGTCGTACGGTTCTGGCAATAGCCAGCACGGCGTTTCCGGGCGTCGCTGCTTAGGCGTTGGCCGTCTGCGCTTCCAGCTCGGCGTAGCCCTCTTTTTCGAGCTCGAGGGCCAGTTCCTTGCCACCGGACTTTACGATCCTGCCATCGACCAGTACGTGGACGAAATCCGGAACGATGTATTCGAGAAGTCGCTGGTAGTGCGTGATCACAAGGATCATGCGGTTTTCATTGCGCAGTGCGTTGACGCCATCGGCGACGACCTTGAGCGCATCGATGTCGAGACCCGAATCCGTCTCGTCCAACACGGCGAGCTTCGGATCGAGCACGGCCATCTGGAAAATCTCGTTTTTCTTTTTCTCGCCTCCGGAGAACCCAAAGTTCACCTGACGCTTGAGAAGATCGGGGTTCATGTGAACCTCGGCGGCGCGCTTCTTCACCATGTCGAGGAACGACTTCGCATCGAGCTCATCTTCGCCGCGCGCCTCGCGCATGGCGTTGACCGCCTGACGGAGGAAGTACGTGTTGCTGACGCCGGGAATCTCCACCGGGTACTGGAAGGCAAGGAACACACCGGCGTGGGCGCGCTCGTCTGGCTCCATTTCGGTGAGGTCCTCGCCAAAGTAGTTAATCGAACCATCGGTGACTTCGAAGTCCTCGCGACCAGCGATCACCGATGCGAGCGTGCTCTTGCCCGAGCCGTTCGGCCCCATGATGGCGTGAACTTCGCCCGGCTTGATGGTCAGGTTAATGCCGCGAAGAATTTCCTTCTCTTCGACGCTGGCGTGCAGGTTCTTGATCTCGATCATATTCTTTTCTCTTCTCCGAGCTAGTTAAGTGAGTGAGGGGCGTGGAAGGTTAGCCGACGCTGCCTTCGAGGCTGATACCGAGAAGCTTCTGCGCTTCCACGGCGAATTCCATGGGCAGCTCCGCGAGCACTTCCTTGCAAAAGCCGTTCACGATGAGCGACACCGCGTCCTCTTCGCTAAGGCCGCGCTGGTTGCAGTAGAAAATCTGGTCCTCGCCAATCTTCGACGTCGTCGCCTCGTGTTCGGCGGCGGCAGTCGAATTGCGAATGTCGATGTAGGGGAACGTGTGCGCGCCGCACTTGTCGCCGATCAGCATCGAATCGCACTGGGTGTAGTTACGCGCACCCTCGGCGTTCTTCATGATCTTCACCAGCCCGCGGTAGGTATTCTGTCCCTTGCCGGCAGAAATGCCCTTCGAGATAATCGTCGAGCGTGTGTTCTTGCCGATGTGGATCATCTTCGTGCCGGTGTCGGCCTGCTGGCGGTTTGCCGTCAGCGCGACGCTGTAGAACTCGCCAATGGAGTTGTCACCTTGCAGGATGCAGCTGGGATACTTCCATGTAATCGCCGAGCCTGTCTCCACCTGCGTCCAGGAAATCTTCGAGTTGGCGCCCTTGCAGATGCCGCGCTTGGTGACGAAATTGTAGATGCCGCCGCGCCCTTCTTCGTCACCCGGGTACCAGTTCTGAACCGTCGAGTACTTGATCTGCGCGTTGTCCATCGCGACCAATTCGACAACCGCCGCGTGGAGCTGATTTTCGTCGCGCTGGGGAGCCGTGCAGCCCTCGAGGTAGCTCACGTGAGAGCCTTCCTCGGCGACGATTAGCGTCCGCTCGAACTGACCCGTGTTCTGGGCGTTGATGCGGAAGTACGTCGAGAGCTCCATCGGGCAGCGGACGCCCTTCGGAATGTACACGAACGACCCATCAGAGAACACCGCGCAGTTCAGCGCCGCGTAGAAGTTGTCTGTGTGGGGCACGACAGAGCCGATGTACTTCTTCACCAGCTCAGGGTGGTTCTTAATCGCCTCGGACATCGAGCAGAACACAATGCCGAGATCGTGGAGCTTGTCCTTGAATGTCGTCGCCACGGAGACGCTGTCGAACACCGCATCCACCGCGACGCCTGCGAGCATCTCCTGCTCGCGCAGCGGAATACCGAGCTTCTCGTAGGTTTCGAGGAGCTTCGGATCCACCTCATCGAGGCTCTTGGGGCGATCTGCGTCCGACTTAGGCGCGGAATAGTAGCTCGCCGCCTGAAAATCCACCGGAGGATAGTCAACCTTCGGCCACACCGGCTCCGTCATCGTCAGCCAATGACGATACGCCTTCAGCCGCCACTCCAGCATCCACTCCGGCTCATTCTTCTTCGCCGAAATGAATCGTACGGTATCTTCGCTCAGACCCGGCGGCAGGCTCTCCTGCTCAATATCGGTCACAAAGCCATGCTGATACTCGCGCTGAGCGAATTCATTGATGGTTGTTTCAGAGGTCGATGGCATACAGGCTTACTTCCCTTGATCGTGAGTCAAAAAAGTGGATGATATCAGACGCTTCCGGGCATGATGTGGGCCACAGCGAAACGCCACCCCGCAGCGCCAAGCGCCGGGGAACCGGATTAACCGGGGAAAACACTCCACCGGGCACCAGAAGAGCACATTTGATACCCGGCCAAACACCCCGCCAGAAAAACCACCCCCGGCAAGAAGCGAGACCCGACCAAACACCAAACCCGACAGTCAAGGTGGGATTTACGGGAGGGAGGAATCTACCCGGCACCCTCCCGATGGCGCCGCAGCAGTTCCCTATCCGGCCTCACGTGCGCGGGGAGCCGCAACGGTTGTCCATCAAATGAGCGGAGCCAGCGACGCGTCTCCCGTGATCATCCGTGTCCATCCGTGTTTGTCTGTGGTTAAACTCGTGGTTCTGCCCGTTCTTCCACCTGCTCGACACAAACAGCCGGTCCTTCGCCAGAGTCCAGAGCGAGGGGAGGGTGGCTTGCCAGTCTCTCTCGTCCGCCTTTTGGACGATCGCGAGGCCGTAGCCGTCTGGCGTTGGGAGGTTTGCCCAGCGGAAGTAGTCGCCGACACCTTCCTCGATGGCGAAGCGTGGCCCGAGCCACGTGCAGTGCTCCGGGTTCGTGTCGTGGAGCACGATGATGCCTCCGGGATTCATTTGGCGTGCCACGACTTCCATGTCCTTCAGGCAGCCGTTAATGGAGTGATCGCCGTCGATGAAGGCGAAGTCGACTTTGTTCTCCTCGCTGCGAGTGGCGAAGAACTTTCCCATTTCTTCCTGCGAGCGCCCCTTGTGAAGCGTCACGCGATGGGCGAGATCTGCTTCCTTGAGGTGGGTTAGCACGATCTCCTGCGCGTCGCGGGACTCCGTGTAGGGAGAATGGTAGCGCTCGTGGTCGAGGAACAGGTCGAAACTGTCGAGGTGCCCGCCCCCATTGTCTTCCATTGCCTGCGCCATGCAAAGCGCCGAGTAACCCACGAAGGTGCCTGTTGCGATGAGCACCCGCGGTTGGACCATACGGACCATCGAATAGAGGAAAGCTCCGATACGCGGGTCGGCGGAGGAAGGGTAGCTGACCGTGTCCTCTTCCAGCTTCTTGATCACCGGATTGATGACTTTGCTGGAGGTTCTGAGCTGGGAAGGTTCCGGCGGTGCAGGGTCGAGGGCGTCCTGAGCCTCGCGAACGACCGATGCCGCCGCTTTGTTGTGCGGCGAGTCCATGAGAACTGAGATGGCTTCCGACAGGCCATCTTCGGTCCGCCCGAGCTTGACCAAGGTTCTCGCACGCAGCGCGCGAGCCCCCGCGTCGGCCGGGGAGTGCTCGATTAGCCTCGTGTAGGCATCGAGTGCTTCCTCGAAGCGGCTGCGCGTCGAGAGCGCCCAGGCCAGATTGCCCAGCGCATCGTGTCGAAGGTCGGGCGACTTCGCGGCCTCCTCCAGCAGGGCAACGGCGGAGTCGAATTCGCCTTGCGCAAACTTCTTGTTGGCTTCATCGAGCGGGTTCATCGGCGCTAGCTGCTCTCCAATCTTCAACTTTCCCCGCAACGGTCCCGCACTCAGTGGCGTGGGGCTAGAGAGAACGGAGGATTTTAGCGCCCCCATCCTGCCTTCGGGCTACGGAAACAATTCCGACAGTTTGGGATCCGCCCCCAATAGACTATCTCGTCGTTTCGTACACCGCCGCAGATGCGCTACCGCCCGAAAACAACCCTTGACTGGCCATAGGGGCTTTGGCCTACTTCGCGGCCCTTTTGTAGGCGCCTTCGTGGCGTCTGGGGGCTAGTGCGCCCTACGGGGCGCCACACTCGCAATACTCCTTATCCCGGAACAGGCAGAATGCCTATCGACCGGGGTCAGTGTCCGAGAGGAGGAACACCTTGGCTACAAAGAAGTACGAGCTGATGGTTATCTTCGATCCCGCAAGGGGCGAAGATGATCAGAAGGCATCCCTCGATAGGATCGAGGAAGTTCTCAAGAAGTACGGCGCAGAGCCGGAAGGCCGTGACATCTGGGGCAGGCGTCGCCTTGCCTACGAGATGGACAACCGCAAGGATGGCTACTACGCCCTCATCACCTTCACCGCTGAAGCCACATCCGAGGCACTTGGCGAGGTTGAGCGTCATTGTAAGTATGACGATTCGACCCTTCGCCCCATGCTGACGGTTGCTGTGGTTGGCAAGTCCAAGGGCAAGAAGCCCACGGAGACCACTCCCGACGAGCGTCCGCCGTATTGGACTGGTGGTCGTTCGAGCCGCTCGCACCGCGAGCGCGAGGACCGTCGCCCCGCACCCGCACCCGCACCTGCGGCAGCCACCACCGAGGCCGCCGAGGGGTCTGCGGTAGCGACGGCGGAAGCCGCCCCTGCAGCAGCCGAGGCAGCACCGGCCGCGGAAACCAACGAAGCCAAGACCGAG
>JAUIJJ010000106.1 GCA_030431385.1 bacterium
AACTGCTAAAGACAATCCGCGACGCACACCAGGCGGGGCTTTCGGTGATGCTATTCCCCATCGTTCTCCTGCTCGACGACAACGATAACCAGGATTGGCGGGGGCGTTTAAGACCGACAGACATCGACTCGTGGTTCGCAAGTTACTCGACCCAGCTGCTCCGCTACGCGGCGATGGCCAACGAGGAGTCGGTAGAGGTGCTGTCTGTCGGTTCCGAGTTCTCCTCATTGGAAACCCACGCAATCCGATGGCGACACCTCGTCGCACAAGCGAGAGAAGTCTTCGATGGCGAGTTACTGTATACATCGAATTGGGATACTCCCGATCAGGTGAAGTGGTGGGACGCGGTTGATCACATGGGAGTCTCCGGTTACTATGAATTGGCAGATTCGGGCGATGCCACAACGCAAACACTAACGAACGAATGGATCGGTTGGCGCGATTGGTTGTTAGAACATCGCAATGTACACGCGCCCGGCAAGCAGGTGATACTCTGCGAGGTTGGCTACCCTAGTATCGATTGGGGAGCCGCCCGCCCCTGGGACTATACAATGAAGCATGAGGTCGATTACGCTGAACAGCGTGACGGTTTCGACGCGATGATCCGCGCGTGGGACGGCGAGGAAGCACTCGGTGGCGTGTTTGTCTTTTGCTGGTTTAGTTTCGATGCAAGCTGGAGACGCGACTACACAATCCGTGGCAAGCCCGCTGAGGTACTTATCAAGGAATGGTACAATAACTAACCAATCACACGACTGAGCATTCTGTGAAAGTGGTGAACCCCCTGCTCGCGTTCGGGAGAAAATCGGCCGTGGCTGTATAAGCTAGACCGAAGTCCGCGCTGCACGCTTTCGACGACTTCCTCGTCTTCGCGCTCGACGCGATCAAGCTCCGCCCCCGCACCGCGCGCGAGCTTATCTTCATTCCACACATAACTCAAAAAGGAAACCCGCGTCCGGTCCTTTGTGATCGGCTTGATGATGTTAATGGAAAGTCCCCAAGGGTAGAAATTCAGCATCAAGTTGGGAAACAGGAAGAAGTACCATGCGGCGACTCGTTTTCCACGATCCTTATGATCATTGGGTAAATCAAAAGTGTCCTCGCCGCCCTTCGTGATTCCCAGCTGAAGATTCGACCACTCAAAAAGTTCTGTTGAATACGAGCCATAGTCCAACGCATCGTTGAGCGAATGGTGAACGTAGGGAATGTGAAAGCCTTCCAGATAGTTATCACAATAGAGCGCCCAGTGCGCATTCACCAAATAGTCGCGCGAACGTGTCGGGTCGAATCTGAATTCATCAATCGGTAACCATCCACAACGCTCCAACACCGGCTCGAACCAATCCTCGAAACTCCAACCGGGATCGAGCGATGCAAACACAAGCGGCCCCCAAGTTTTGACCTTCAACATCGGTAAATTGTCGGCCGCAGTCGGAAAGTCCTGAGTGTTGTCGAATTCCGGCATAAACTCGAAGCGACCGTCGAGCGCGAACTTGCGACCGTGGTAGGGACACTTCAATGACCGCGCCTGCCCGGGGGCTTGGCAAACCAGCGCCGCGCGGTGAGTACATACGTTTGATATACAATGAATGCGGTCTACTTCGTCTCGGGTGAGCAGGAGTTGCTCGTCCATAAAACCTTCATGAAGCACGAAAGGTTTCACACTACCCGGCGTCTTGACCTCATTCATGTCACCAACGAGATGCCATGCCGGTGTGAACGCTTTCTTGCGAAGTCGATCCCACGTCTTCCGGTTCGAGTAGAACTCTGAAGGGAGTGTCCGCGCCTTGCTGATGTCCCTGTCGATTGGATACTTGGGCGAGTTTGCCATGGCTCGTTAATCCACGATGCGGAATTGTTGGAACCGCCTGATGTCTTTATAGAACTCCCCAGCGGGATTCTCCGATTCCCCGAGAAAACATTCCGCCGCGCGGAACCCCATGTGTATTGAATGGTCCATGTTATTGTGGAGGAACAGCCCTTGGCGACCGGCACTGATGAGCTGCGGAAAACGCTCAAGATACCAAGCAATGCGCGCCAACCGTTCGCGATAGGAAAGGTCATAGATCGGATAGGTCATGGGGATTCGGTGGACATGGGTGGCGACGACCTCCGCCCGTTGAACCAACCCGACGTTTTCCAAACCGTTCAGGGACTTCTCGATTAACTCATCGTCGCCCATGTTTTTTACGGGATCGTTGTCGTGAGTGGTCACTTCTAGCACGATCATTGACTGATCGTCGCTCCCCATCGACTTGTGGAAGTTCTTTGGTTCGTAGCCGCGATTGAAAAGCGTATCGCGCTCGGGAAAATAGAGCCATTGCGAGTCGGACACGCTCGGCCGGTTTACAACAACACAAATCAGGTAATTGGCAATGTATCGTAGTTCGCAGCGTGCCCGATCGACGTTTTCGTTCGGGCGCGCTTTGAGGAGCATTCCGAGCAAATCACCGACCGGAATGGTCGAGACCATTTGGGGGGCGGAGTAAGTTTCGACGGCCCCGCTCTCGCGGTTGCGCGCGGAAACGTCCCAGCTTCCGCTGGCCTGCTCGGTGGCATCAACCACCTCGCGAACGAGGACGACCTTGCCGCCCCGGGCCTCAACGCCGTCGCGCAACTTCGTGACGAGCTTTTCCACTCCACCGGCGATGTAGTAGAACTTCTTAACGGCGGTGATTTCACCTTCCTTCTCGCGGACGAACAGCTTCTTGATCATCTGATCGAGGCCGCCGGCGGAAACGCGCACCCGAGCGATATCGCCGTGAAGGGTGTCGGGGTCGAGCTTCCAAACTTTCTCTGCGTAGGGGCCGACGAGCAGGTCGTAAAGCTCCCGACCGAATGCGGGCACCATCAGGCTTTCGAAACTTTCGTGCGACGATGCCTCGCGAGAGAGGGCTCGCGAGGCCTTCCCGCGCGCCCAACTTACGCCGGCGCTCGCGACGGTCCCGACACCCAAGTGGCGCACGATCTCGGCGGTCTTCGGGGGGTATTCGATGAACTTGCCACGCAGCCACATTCGACTCGCGCGGCGCACCGTTTCCAACTGCTCACCGACTAGGTCTTCGAGGAACTCCTGAACGTCGGGCAACTCTGTGAAAATGCGATGGGGGCCGAGGTCCGCGACCTGACCATTTACGGTCAGCGACCGCGCCAAACCGCCCGGGCGGTCTTCTTGTTCGAGGAGCGTCACGGAAAGTTCAGGCCGCCGCTGCAGCAGCCGATAGGCCGCCGCCAGCCCGCATACCCCCGCGCCTAGTATGAGCACATCAGTATTCATCGGGAAACCCAACCACCCCCTGCACCCGGAGGCAACAGGGGAAGCGTGGCCGAAGGGTTAGCCTTCCCGCGATTCCAAGATACTGTCAGAATCTACTTTCCGCTTCACAGCGGCATCACCCGTGTTCTTGGGTTCTGTATTCTTTAATGGGGAGCACTACTATGAGAGTCATTGCGACCTTGGCATTCCTTGGGACTTTCCTGGCGAATCTGTGCGGGGCTGATCCCGGCACTGCCTTTACCTACCAGGGCGTTCTCAATGATGGCTCGGGGCCAGTCGACGGTCAGGTGAGCGTCATGTTTACGCTCCACGATGCTCCTACCACTGGCACTCAAATCGGACCAACTGTTACAACCGTCGATCAGCTTATTGTCGGCGGGATGATTCAAGAGGATCTCGATTTCGGGCCGTTCGCGTTCGACGGAGACCTTCGATGGCTGGAGATCGCCATCGATTCCGACGGCGGCGTCGATAGCTTCGTACCGCTCTTGCCGCGTGTAAAGATTCGGCCGACACCCTACGCGATTCAGTCGAAGGTAGCGAACTCCGCCCTGAATGATGCCGTTGACGACGCAGACGCGGACCCCGCGAACGAGCTTCAGGATCTGCGCGAAGTGATTCTGCGCGGTAGCTCCGCAGAGGAATTGACGATAACTCTCAACGGCCTCGAGCTTGCATATGATCTCCTGCTCGACCAAAGTCAGGATACATACAACGCGGGCAGTCCAATCACAAGCAGCGATGTATGGCAAAGTTTTACTGTGGGAGAAACCGGGATACTGCGAGAAGTCGCATTTGTGTCTGAATCGGCAAACCCGCGCGGAATTGCCTTCGTTCTCGAAGGTGAGGGAGACACCGGTTCGACGCTTGCTGTCGCGTCCTTCAGCAGCGGAAACCTGACCCATGATCCAATCTCCGGTTTTTACCGCTTCCCAATTCCCTCATCTTCGGTCCTGACT
This sequence comes from bacterium, assembly GCA_030431385.1. Lineage (GTDB taxonomy): Bacteria > Sumerlaeota > Sumerlaeia > SLMS01 > SLMS01 > JAUIJJ01. Next base: position 4,237 of record JAUIJJ010000106.1, read on the forward strand.
GCCGGATCAGAGTACACCCTCTGGCTCCGTACTTTCTCGTTCCCTGAGATTGATTTTGGTATCAGCACCACCAACGTGTATGCCGGCGGCGTCTCCAGTGTCGATTCAGGTTTGGACCTGGCATTTCAAACGTACATGGATGCGGGAGGCATATTGACCTTCGCAGACGGATCGCAACAGGTGACCGCCTATAGCGAAGCAATCGACCCGGATTCCGACCCTAACAATGAAATGCAAGGGCTGTCGAGTGTCCTGGCGATAAGCGGCGATGCAGAAACCAATACGATCAGAAACGCAGGCTCGATACACATTGTCGGCGAAGAGGTGCTGGATCAGATTCACTCCGTGCGATCGGCGGCGCTAGCGGGGAATGTTTGGCAGTCATTTACCACTGATGTTTCGGGGAGATTCGCCCGCTTCAGTTTTTGGAGATATTCCACTGCGACGTCGTCGACACTCCAGTTGTCAGTCTACCGGGGAACTGGCACCGGCGGTGAATTGCTTGGTACAAAAACGGAGATACTTCCTCCCGGTGTTAACAACTGGCATGACGTGCTGATTGGTGGACTGATACTGATGCAGTCTGGTCAGCAATATACAGTTTTGTTAGAGCGTGTGGACACGGAATTGGAGGTTGGGACTTCCTTGACCGATAGCTATCCCGATGGAGGTGCCAGCAATGGCAGAGACATCGCCTTCCGCACCTATATAGTCCCGGGCGGCGGCTATCTGGAATTTCCCGATGGGACCCACCAGTTCACAGCATATGACGAAAGCGCCATCAATACAAACGATGCCGACGCGGACCCGACGAATGAACTTCAGGGTCTCGCATCAGTACTTGGTAACAGTGTTGATGGCGGTGGAAACGACATTCAGAATATCGGCGAGATTCAATTCGGTGGGGGTGGTGGCCAGTACAGCCCCGTCGCCTCCAGCACCGGGAATCCGATGCGAACCGTCGCCGGAGCTGTTACCTCCAGCGGCGCCCCTGCCGGAGGCACTGGCTTTACCGCATCGGCGAACACAGCCACCTACACAATCGAATTCGATCCGGCATTTTTGCCGGGAAGTACCCCTATTGTAACTGCAACGCCGACCGACAGTGGAGTGTCGTGCCACATCGTGAGCGCGGCCAACAATCAGGTTGTGATTCAGGTCGAAGATGCGGCTACGGGTGTGCCATCGGCGGGAGGATTTAACTTCATCGCCGTCGGTGCGCGTTAGTTTTCTTCCCAGCGATCCTCGCGGTCGCCCCAAACGTCCTGGATGTCTTCGTCAGTGAGACTTTCCGCCCATGCTTCCTCTTCCTCGACTTCGTCCGCCCACTTCTTCCTGCGGAAGGAGAGCTTGAAGAAGGCGAGGATCACAAGGACCGCCATTATGAGAAAGATGAGTCCGCCGGTGCTCAAAAGTATTACCCCCGTGGTGAGTCGCGAACCGAGCGACTGATCGACTGCACGCTGCCAGCCTTCGCGGATGAACGCATCCCAAAAGTCTTCGCCGAGTCGCGGGCCCTTCTTTGGATCGCTGAGGCGTCGGAGCAGTCGCCGCACCTCGCCGGGTTCGTCACCATAGATTCTGGCGACCTCGCTGATCGTCGTATAGCTCATTTGGTAGGCGAGGGTCTGTCCGTCGCCGCCAGCGGGAAACTCCCGTTCGAGATTTTCGAGAAGGGGGAGGCGGCCGAAGAGGTGGGCTCGGTGGAGGAGCATTCGTTCTTCAAGCGTCCATTGCTCGGCAAGGTGCATCGCCAAACCTTCTTGCGCCCAGAGCGGCAGCTCTCGCCCGCCGGGTAGGTTCCCCACGAGGAGGTGGGCCAACTCGTGGGTCATGGTCTCGGTGCGTTCTTCTTCCGATGCACGCGACCATGCCGCTTCGTTGATCCAAATGATCTTGCGACTGGCCGAAGCGGCTGCGGCGGAGTGTTCCGGCCGGTGCCCGGTCTTTTCGAGGAACTGGGCCTCGTCGGTCCAGAAGATGATCGCCGTGCCCTGCCAGTCTTGGTCGGCGGTATCCAGCAGGCGGTGGCGAGCGCGAAGGGCGGTGAGGCGGACAGATGCCTCGAGCTTCGGCCGATCCTCCAAGCCGACCATCTTAAACGCGGGAAGGATGCTCTGCGAAGCGTCGAAATCGGGACGCGTCACAGGAGTAGCTGGCTGCTGTCCCATGAGGGAGCCTGCGCCCGCCACAAGAAGGGCGATGGTGCAAAATGAGGCAAAGATGAGAGAACGCCAGCTCATAGGGGGAGCCTATGGCAAGAGAGAGGCCCTCCCGCTGTTGGGGAGGGCCTCAGTGACCGTTCGAGCTGGTTTTGCGCGGTGTGTTGCGGCTAGTGGCGCTTCACCCAGTACTTGCCGTACTGGAAAAATCCGCCCGACTGCCCCTGGTTGCCGGGGACGTACTCGGTTCCCTGCTGCCAGTTATACGACCTGGTGTACCACTGGCCGTTCTGCCAAAACCCGCTCTGCGTGGATTGATTGGTTCCGCTGGCGACCCAGGTTTCGCCCTGAATGTTGATAACGCGCTCAAACCCGCCGCCGCCATTTCCGCCGCCACCACCGCCACCGCTGTGCGGTGGGACCCAGTAGCGGCTATTTTGCCAGAAGCCATTCCCCTGAGAAGAATCGCCTTCGACGAATTTCTCGCCTTTGATCTTCTCATTGGACCGCATGTACCAGCTGCCATTGTACCAAAAGCCGCTGTCGGAGTTCTTGTTGTTGCCCTGTGAGATGTAGGTGTCCCCGAGGACGTTGATCACATGGCCGCCCCCGTGGCCGCCATGGCCGCCGTGGTTGTTGTGACCACCATGATTGTTGTCATGGCCGCCCCTGTTGCTGTCGTGGCCGCCGTGGTTGTTACCATGGTCGTTGTGATTATTGTGACCGCCTCGATTGTTGTCATGATGGTTGTGGTGACCATCGTGTGTTTCGATGCGATCCCCCCGGCGGGAATCTCGACCGTGTGAGTCATTGTACTCGTTTGCGCCGTTGGACAACGCTTCCGAGAATCCTGAGCTGTCAAAAGATTCGCAGCCAAGCATCAGGCCGGCAGCGATGAGGATGGAGAAAACGTAGGTGAGAGTCTTCATAGATTGCGAGCTCCTTCTGAGTCTCTGGGTACAGTCGGACAACGGGCGAGGGCAATTGGTTCCTGTGTTGGGGTGGAATCTCGAATATTGACTTGCGTCGACGCATGAGATACATTAGAGACTGTTGTTATCTGATTTTAGGGTGCGTTGTCGTGAAAGTGCGAGCGCTCATCATCGTCTGTCTCGTCACCGGCGCCATCGTAGGGATTGCGGCTGGCATTGGGAGCTACACCTTCGTCTACGCGGAGGGTGGGTCCTACCTGACCAACGATCCACAGGCCTGCGCGAACTGCCATGTGATGCAGGACAACTACGACGCCTGGACCAAGTCCACCCATCACGCCGTAGCATCTTGCAACGACTGCCACACCCCCCACGATTTCTTGGGGAAATGGTCCACCAAGGCGCTCAATGGCTGGAACCATTCCTTCGCTTTCACGACTGGGCGGTTCCACGAACCGATTCAGATCAACGATCGAAACCGGGGAATCACCGAAGACGCCTGCCGCAGCTGTCACGAACCCATCGTCGAGGCGATCGAGCCACTCCCCGATGTTCATGGGGACACCGATTGGAAGTCGCTTTCCTGCATCCGGTGTCATAACTCTGTGGGTCACATGGAATAGGTCCCGAAGTAGATACGAAACTCAACGAGGTGAAAGATATGAGTGAGAAAACCGGCGTTAAGAAAGTGATCCTCCTTGTCGGGGCGACAGCTTTGCTTGCCGCTGGCGCTGCCTTTGGCGCGACGGCATTGCTGGTGAATATCTTTCAACATAAGGTTGACGCCGAAAAGCCGTTCTTCCGCGTCGTCGAAATCGACGATGATACAGACGATCCGGCGGTGTGGGGAAAGAACTTCCCACTCCAATATGACTCCTACAAAAAGACGGTCGATATGCAACGCACCCGCCACGGTGGAAGCGAAGCGCATCCACGCGTTCCCGATGCCGCAGATCCCCGCACCGTAGTTTCGCAGAGCAAGGTGGAGGAAGATCCGCGCCTTAGCCGGATGTGGAATGGTTACAGCTTTGCAGTCGATTTCCGCGAAGAGCGCGGCCACGCCTATATGCTTACTGATCAAATGTATACCGAGCGACAGATTGTCGCCGCACAGCCGGGTACATGCTTAAACTGTCATGCTTCGACATATAATATATATAAAGACCTGGGCGATGGCGATATCATGAAAGGGTTTCATGAGCTGAATAAAATGCCCTATGCAGATGCCAGCGCCCACGCCGAACACCCGGTTTCCTGCATCGATTGCCACGACGCTGATACCATGCAGCTACGGGTGACGCGCCCCGCATTTATGGAAGGTATTAAACTCGTTAAGAACGATCCTGAATATGAAGTAAATACAATGGCAACTCATCAAGAAATGCGCAGCTATGTTTGTGCACAATGCCATGTTGAATACTACTTCAAGGGCGAGGGTAAAACGCTCACTTTCCCGTGGTCAAACGGGACGCGCGGCGACGACATTCTGGAGTACTACGAATCCATCGAGTTCAAGGACTGGACGCACAAAACAACCAAGGCTCCGATGTTGAAAGCGCAACACCCTGAGTTCGAAACATGGAGTCAGGGAATTCACTCCCGTGCAGGCGTTTCCTGCGCGGATTGCCACATGCCTTACGAACGGGTCGGCGCAATGAAAGTCAGCGATCACCATGTTCGCAGCCCCTTGCTCAATATCAACAATGCCTGCCAGACTTGTCATAAAGTCCCGGAAGAAGAGCTCCTCGGCAGAGCGGAGACTATACAAGCCCGACATCTGGAGCTGCGTGACCACGCTCTCGACGCGCTCATGGATCTCATCGACGAGATTGCCGAGGCGATGGAAACCGGTGCGACCGATGACCAACTCGAAGAAGCGCGCAACTTCCAGCGGAAGGCGACGTTCCTTCTCGACTTCGCCGAGGCGGAAAACAGCGCCGGGTTCCACGCTGACCAGGAAGGCGCACGACTCCTCGGGCTCTCCATGGATTACTCCAGAAAAGGTTGGAAGTCTATCAACGAAGTTTGGAAAGAGCGGGCCGGGGAAGTCGCCAAGAAGTAGCGCGTCCCCCACCGCCAACTCATCACAATTCCCGAATCGCGATCCCTGGACCGTATGTCCCCATCGCGGTCTTGAGAGCGCTCGAACCCAATTCTTCGAGCACGCGCCGGAGGCGTGCTCGCGGGCACACCTCCGGTGCGCGGTCGTTCTGCAGGCCGACACGGGGCTGTGGTTGGCTCGCCTTGCTCGCTCAACCTGACCCCGGGCTACATGCGAAAGCACCTCCGGTGCCGCTATCGCGGATGCCGTTGGCCACCATCCCACAAACTCGGGCGATGCATCCCATTCAAATTCCCGTCCTTTTCTGACTTGCTCTGGTGGCCTGATTGGTGCGAGCCTGTCTGTGAAGGATTTTGGTATGAAGTGCGAGCGTTGTGGAAAAAGTGAAGCAGTGATGAGGCTGACCCGGATCAAATCGGGAAGCGTGGAGGAACTGCACGTTTGCCAAGACTGCGCCGCCGAGATCAGCCCCTACCAAGCCAAGCTTACCAAGAAGAAGTCCCTCAGCGTCGATTCGCTCCTGAAGGAGCTGCTGGACCAGCATCAGGGCGCCAAGGTCAGCGGTCCCGGAGGAAGCAAGAGCTCGTCGGGTATCGAGCCGTGCCCCACCTGCGGCCTCGACTTCATGCGCTACAAATCAACTCTGATGCTCGGATGTCCTGACTGCTATGAGGCATTCGGTGAAACTCTTCTGGCTGATCTGGAGAAGATGCACGGCGCGACCCAGCACATCGGCACGCGCCGCGAGGGGGCGGGTACGCTGATGGACTGGCAGGCCCGCTATCGCATGCTTCAGGCGGAGCTTCAATCGAGCGTCGAGAGCGAGGATTACGCCCGCGCCGCGCGCCTCCGTGATGAATTGCAGGAGCTCGAAGAAGCGATCTCCCACCACGAGTCCGGCGAG
>JAUIJJ010000107.1 GCA_030431385.1 bacterium
GGTGGCTGAATGCGCTCGATCCCGAAGTGCGCGATGATTTCTTCAAGGAAGTGATGGACTCGGGGGAGAGTAGCGGTCGGTTTTCTCGGGAAATGAAGCTCGCGATGCGACCGACTCACGCGAGGTTTGTAAACGTTCGCTGGACTCCGACAATGGATGAGAGCCACGGCATCACGGGATTCGCGGGCACCTTCGAGGACGTGACCGAGCGCCGCCGCAACGAGGAAGTCCGCGACGCACTTTACGACATTGCGCAGGCGGTTCACCAGTCATCAGACCTGCGCGAGTTCTTCGAGAGCGTTCACACATCGCTCTCGGCGCTTATCGATACGAGCAACTTCTTCATCGCACTCTACAACAAAGAGTCGGAGACGATCACATTCAGCTACGCTGAGGGGCTGGCCGAGGAGGACCTCGCGTACCAAGAAATTCCACTGGGCAAGTCCCTCACTGCCTATGTGATCCGCAGAGGCGAACCACTCCTCGCGACGGCGGACGACATCGACGACCTCACGGAGCGGGGCGAGGTTGTGCGCGTTGGTCGGCCCTCGGCGAGTTGGCTTGGTGTGCCACTGATCTCCCGTAATCAGGTCATCGGCGTGGTCGCCGTTCAAAATTACACGGAGGAAGGGCACTACACCGAGAAAGACGTCGAGATGATGGGCTTTGTCTCGACCCAAATCGCTACGGCGATGGAAAAGAAGCAGGCTGAGGAAGCGCTGCGTCGATCCAATCGCGAGCTTGCCGCCGCGCGCGAACAGGCCGAGGAAGGTAGCCACGCCAAGAGCCAGTTTCTCGCGAACATGAGCCACGAAATTCGCACGCCCATGAATGGCATTATCGGCATGGGCGGGTTGCTCTTGGAGAGCGACCTTTCGAGAGAACAACGAGACTATGCCAACGTCGTGCGGACGAGCGCGGAATCGCTGCTCACGATCATCAACGACATCCTCGACTTCTCAAAAATCGAAGCGGGTAAACTTGAGCTCGAGGTCATCGAGTTCAATATCCGCGATTGCATCGAGGAGGTGGGCGACCTGCTGGCTCAGCGCGCTTCGGAAAAAGGGCTGGAGCTGACGCTGCTGGTACGCAACGAGCTGCCCGAACGGCTGAAGGGCGATCCCGGGCGGCTGCGGCAGGTCCTACTGAACCTCGGCGGGAACGCGATCAAGTTCACAGACGAAGGCGAGGTCGTCATCGAGGTCTCGCTGTATCAGCATGCATCCGATTCGATCGCGCTGAAGTTCGCGGTCAGCGACACGGGAATCGGCATTCCCGAAGAAGCGCGCTCTCGGCTGTTTCAGTCCTTCACGCAGGTCGACGCCTCGACGACGCGCAAGTACGGCGGTACGGGTTTGGGGCTCGCGATCTCTCGTCAGCTTGTGGAACTCATGGGCGGGGAGATTGCCCTTGAGAGCGAGAAAAACCAAGGGAGCACCTTCAGCTTTACCGCGTGGTTCGGCTCAGTTGCCCAAGTAGAGTTGGACAGCCGCAAAGACGGAAACCTCGCCGGGGCGCGGGTTCTGATCGTCGACGACAACGAGACGAACAGGCGCTACCTGCGCGAGTTGCTCGGCGGGTGGGGTTGCGATTGGGAGGAAGCCCCCGATGGCAAAACAGCCCTTTCGATTTTACGCCGTTCCGAGAATCAAACGCGCCCAATCGAGCTAGTCCTCCTCGATTTTCAGATGCCTGAAATGGACGGAGAACAGGTCGCCCGGGAGATCCGCAAGGACAGGACGATCTCCGAAACCCCGGTCCTCCTGCTCACAAGTATGGGCGGCCTCGGGGACATGCAGGACACGAGCGATTCGCCGTTCCGCGCGTTCCTCACAAAGCCGATCAAGCGCGGCCAACTGTACGATACCATGGCGACGATGCTCGGGTTCCGAGTCACGAATACGATGATCCCACGCCTCGGGTTCACGCCGACAACTCGTCACGAGTTGAACGAGGACTACCGGGGCAAATTCCGCATTCTGGTCGTCGACGACAATCCGGTGAACCAAAAGGTCGCGGCGCGGATTCTGGAGAAAGCTGGCTACCGCGTGGATGTCGCGGGTAATGGGTTGGAGGCGCTGGACGCGCTTTCCAACCACAAGTACGAAGCCGTGCTGATGGATAGTCAGATGCCAGAGATGGACGGCTTCGAGGCGACTCGAGAGATTCGTTCTCGGCCCGAGATGAAAGCCGTGCCGATCATCGCGATGACAGCGGAGGCCATGAAGGGCGACCGCGAGCGATGCATCGATTCGGGTATGGATGAGTATATCAGCAAGCCTGTTCAGCCCGAGGTCCTCTTTGCGACGCTCGAGAAGTTCTTGCCCGAGGATGCGTTTACCTCGATTAGCGTCGACTCGCGTATTTCTGGCGATCGTGTGAAGGCACCGGAGATCGAGCGTATCCGCGAGACCGCCGACGGCGATGCAGAATTCGAGCGCGAGCTTGCAGAGCTTTTCATGCACGATGCCAAGGATCACGTGAAGCTCTTCGCGGTCGCGCTTCAGGAAGAAAACCGTCACGAGCTTCGCCGACTTTCCCACTCGCTCAAAGGCGCGGCGGGGAACATCGGCGCGGAGAAACTGACGCTGCTCAATGATGAGCTAGAAGCCTCCGCAGATCATCAGGATTTCACCGATCTTCGCGGGCGCGTGCGCGAGATTCGCCGCGAGATCAAGCGCGTTCGCGAGACGTTGGAAGACTGGTTGATGGAAAAAGAGGAACCCGATGCGGACCTCTTTGCCAGCCGCGACGACGTCGCGCTGCGCCCCATGGAAGCTACACCGATTCCTGTCGCACGGCGTTCAATCAAAGTGCTCGCGGCAGAGGACGACCCGGTTTCCCGCAGAGTCCTCGAAAACTACTTGAAGAAATGGGGTTTCGAGTTCGACACGGCGAAGGACGGCTACGAGGCGTGGGAGAAGCTCCAACGGGACCGCAATTTTTCCGTGCTGGTGACCGATTGGATGATGCCCCACATGGACGGGCTGGAGCTTTGCCGACTGATTCGCAGCCGCACGATGGGCGAGTATATTTACGTCATCATGCTCACCGCCAAGGCGAGCCGTGAAGATCTCGTCTCAGCGATGGAAGCCGGCGCGGACGCGTTTCAGACGAAGCCGTTCCACGCGCCGGAGCTGCTCGCGCAGCTCAACGTCGCGGAGCGAATCATCCGACTGGAAGCGGAACTGTCGAGCCGGCTCAACGAACTTTCAGTGGCCCATCGCCGCATTAAAGAGGACCTCAACATTGCGCGGCGAATTCAGGAGTCACGCCTCCCGAAGGAAGCTCCCGACATGCCCGGCGTCGAATGCTCATGGTTGTTCGACTCTTGCGAAGAGGTCGCCGGAGATATGTTCAATTTCATCCCTCTGGATGCGACGCACATGGCGGTTTACATCCTAGACGTGTCGGGTCACGGCGTACCTGCCGCGTTGCTCTCAACGGCGCTGAGCAGGGCGTTGACGGCTCCTGTGGAAGGCTACAGCCCGCTGGTTCGCCGCGACAATGGCACGGAGCAGATCGTCGCACCAGCAGGCGTCGCAGCGGAGATGAACACGAGCTTCCCGATGAGCACGGAAACGAGCCAGTACTTCACGTTTCTCTACGGCGTTATCGACACGAGTAAACTCACGTTTACTTTTATCCGAGGCGGGCATCCTGCGCCGATTATCATCACGAACGGAAAACCCATGGAAGTCGAAGACATCTGTGGGCCTGCGATCGGGATCATTCCCGACATGGACTTTGAGGAACAGACCGTGCAGCTCAAACCCGGGGATCAGGTAATCCTCTACACCGATGGCGTCGAAGAGGCCAACGATCTGCAGGGCGCCGAATTCGGAGCGGATCGGATTTCATCCACGCTGGCTGAAGGGCAAGGCTTGGGCGTCGACGGAAACATCAAGAACCTGCGCGAGGTACTTCGGAAGTTTTCCGGCGGACGCCAACAAACCGACGATATCACGATCGCAGGTTTCGGAATAACGGACGACGCTGCGGCAGCGGGCGATGCGACATAAGTCGCATCCAGGTCCTCCGCTACTTTTGACGGATCGATTCCCGGTAGCTTTTCACGGCGTCGGCGATGCTCTCCGAGTTTAGGACACCGCCGATGACCGCATACAAAGCGCCCGGTGCGGCAGCGGTGATTTCCTGAAGATTGCTCCGATTGATGCCGCCGATCAGCACCAGCGGCCTGCCGTCTTTTGCCAGCAACTCGCTCGCGAATTTCGCGAGTTCCACTCCAGCTGCCGGGTCCGGGTTGGCTTTCGTAGTAGTCCCGTAGATCGGGCCGAGGGCGATGTAGTCGACGGGTTCGTCGATCGCGCGCACCAGCTGATCACGGTTGTGAGTCGAAATGCCAATGAGGAACTCCTCGCCCAACATCGTGCGCGCCTCGCTTGGCAGCGCGTCGTCTTGGCCGAGGTGTACGCCGTCCGCGCCAACCATAGCCGCGACTTCGATGTTGTCGTTCACGATGAACAACACTCCGGCTTGGCCGCACCTTTCGCGGCACCTCTTGGCAGCAGAAACCAGATCGGCAACAACGGCGGATTTGTTGCGGAGCTGAATGAGCTTCGCCCCGCCGACTATCATCTCCTCCACTTGCTCAGCGTCGTCGCGCTTCGCGATGCCCGCGTCGGTGATGCAATATAGGTCCGGCGATAGTTCGTTAAGCCGATCTCTGAGCTCGCTCATCGACTGGCAGCTTCTGTCTGCTGGCCCGATAGGATTTCCTTCACACGGGGAAGCATCATCGTGCCGTGGTGGCGCGAGTTTTCGATGAATACGCTGCCGCTGATGTTTCCTGCGACAATGGTTCCGCAAACGAAGAGCCCTGGCACGTTGGTTTCGAGGGTCTCCTCGTCGTGAGAGGGAACGTTGCCATCAGCGGCGAGATCGATCCCGGCACTGCGCAGAAATGAAACTGGCGGATCGTAACCGAGGCACGGAATGACGAAGTCGTTTTCGATTTCGTAGCTTTCGCCGTTATTGGTTGTGAGCTCGACGCTGTCCCATCCGACGCTGGTAACGTTTGTTCCGAGGTGCCCCTCGATCTCGTTGTTTGCGAGACGGTTATCGATGTCGGGCCGGAGCCAATACTTCACGCCGCGGCCGCGAAACTCGTCGCGGCGATAGCTGAGCGAGACCTGCGCGCCGCTGCGGAAGAGGAGTAGCGCGATCTCGATGGCCGAGTTACGGCCGCCGACGACGAGGACCTTTTGCCCGACGAAGGCATGAGGCTCGGAGAAGCGGTAGATCACCTTGGAGAGGTCCGCGCCGGGACAATCGAGCTGGCGCGGATCCTCGAATGCGCCGACTGCCATGATCACAGTTTTGGCGCGCAGTGTATCATTCTCGCCGGATGGACGCTGGGTGACGACGTCGAAGACTCCATCGGCTCCTCGGGCTACTGAGGTGACTTCAGTGTAGTTTTCAACATTGAGTTTGTGGAACTTGGCGAAGGCGGTCAGGTAGAGAAGATAGTCGCGGCGGCTCGGCTTGTCCTCGTCATTTTGGAGCGGGAAGCCTGCGATCTCAAGGTTTTCGTTGGTCGAAAAGAACCGCATGAAATGCGGGTACTGGGAGATATGGTTCGCGACCGGACCCTTCTCGATGACAACGCAGCGGAGCCCCTCTTCCTGAAAAGTTTGCGCCACGGCAAGCCCTGCGGGGCCGCCTCCGACGATAATGGCATCGAATGTTGTGGGTTCGCTCATAATCCGTTTCAAGTCCTCAATTCGTGATTGATCTACCGGGTGTTGACTCCGCCCGGCGCAATGTGTGCAAAATCCTTGCCCGTGGGGATTGTTGGACTGACCTTGAAGTCTTTCCTGCGGCCCCTGCTGGTCAAAGACAAATTACATCCAGACACCGGAGAATTAGATATATGCGTCGTCAGCCGATCAACAACCTCGCCGTAGCCGCACTCATTGCGAGTATGATTCCCGCAATCACCCTCGGCCAACAATCTGTCGCCGAATCTTTCCAAAAGGTCAGCGGTGATTGGGGCGATTCTGCGATGGCGAGCAAGGCGCAGGGGCTGACGACTCCGGGCTCGATGGTGCTGGCCGCTGCGGACGGGCAACTCTCTGGCGCGGTGAGCATCGCCCTCCCTGTGGGCAACGCCGCGAAGTATGACGTCCAGCTGACATGGCCCTCCGATGCCAACGCCAGAAACGTGACCGTCATTATCGAAGGCCCGGACGGCCAATCGAGCCGTACCATCGACATGAAGCCAGCGAGCGCGCCGGACTCCAACGCCGACAGCTGGGTTTCAGTCGCCGAGGCATGGATGGTTCCCAACAGCACCTATAGCATGAAGGTCGTCGCCGACGCATCCACCGGACCAGTGGTTGAAGGCGAGCCGTGGCAGGTGGCCGTCGATGGCATCCGCATGGTAGCGACTCAGGTTTCCGATACGCCCATGGATGATGACAACGACCCCTTCGGAACACCGATCGCTGAAGAAAACTCGGACAGCCCGTTTGGCAACGCGCCCATCACTGACGAGGCCATCACGGCCAACCCGTTTGTTGAAGATTCCTCTGTCGACAGCACTGCAGGAAGCAACCCTTGGAACCCCGATATGCCTGCGGCGACGATTCCGAGCGCGGCTTCTAGTACGATGGAGCCGGCGAGTGACCCCTTCGGCGACGGCACGGCAGCCCCGGAAACATCAAGCAATGACCACGCAAGCGCGAGCCCCGTTGGCGATCCGTGGGGCGATCCCCCCGCCGAGGTCGCTTCGATTCCCGACGACCCGTGGGGAGAGTCAGCTGCGGAAAGCGAGCCGGCGATTCCAGATGATCCGTGGGGCGATACGGCCGTGGCTTCAGCGCCGACCGACGAGGCAGAGAATCTTCAGATTCCCGACGATCCGTTCGGAATCGGCGACCCCGAGCCAGTGACGGATCCCTTTGCTTCAGACGACTCGAGCGCGGCTGCTCTGGCGATTCCCGACGACCCCTTCGGCGACAGCATGTCGGCTTCCTCCTCGCCATCCGGGGGAATCGATCCGATGGAGTCGAACCTCGACTCGCTTGACCCGTTCGGCGATTCGGCGAGCACAGCCTCCGTCGCACCCACCACGGGCTCAGGAAGCGGCAGCCTGGAAGGCTCCGGAATCGCAGGATTCCCGACAAAGGCAGAATTGGAGGAGTCGTCTACTCTGGATTGGTCGAAGTCGATCAGCACGGCCAAGGCTGATGCCGCGAGAACCGACAGGCCGATCTTCATCCTCTTCTCTGGCAGGAGCGTTCAGGCGGAGAACTATGAGAAGGTCCTCGAGCAGAAAGAAGTCGCCGACATGTTGAAGGACTTTGAATTGGTGAAGATCGACTACCGCAAGAACCGTCAGTTGGCCGGCCAGTATGCGGTGAGCAGCTACCCCTATATCGTTGTGCTCAACTCCAAGGGCTACACGGTCGGGCACATGACGCCGATCGATGATATCGAGGTGTTGATCGAAGAGGTCGGCCCCTTCGCCCAACCGGCGTTCCTCCGCTAAAACGGCGAAACGGGGCGCAGTAGCGCCCCGTCTCTTCATCCTGCCATGCTACTCTCGGTAGCTCCTAAATGATCGTGCCGCTGGGGATGACTGCGTTCTTGGGAATGATGACGAGTCCTTCCCTGATATAGTAGTTGTCGCCATCCTCTTCGTCGACTCCTCGCTCGTTGAGGATCTTGACGTCGCGCCCGATTCGGACGTTTTTGTCGATGATCGCGCGGCGAATGTGGCAGTACTTGCCGACTCCGATCGGGACTTGATTGTCCGCGTCTTTGACCCAGGGCGCGACGGGGGCTGGTTCGTAATGATCCGCGCCCATGACGATCGAATCCTCGATGGTGGAGTGATCCCCGATTTTGCTGCGAAGCCCGATGACGGAGTTGCGAATCGTCGCGCGGCCGATGTTGCATCCGTCGGCGACGGCACCGCGGTCGATCAGTGCGCCAAGCAAGCGGCTGTTGGGGAGGAAACGCGGGCGAGTAAAGACCGGAGCGCCGGTTCGCGCGAAACGGAAGGGTGGGTCGTCCTGCAGGAAGTCCATGTGCGCCTGGTAGAAGGCCTCGATGGTGCCGATGTCCTCCCAGTAGCCGTCGAAGATGTGCGCCTGAACGCTGTTTTTCTTGATGCTGTTTGGGATGATTTCCTTACCGAAATCGACCTGCTCCGTCTCCATCAGCCATTGGTGAAGCACCTCACGCTTGAAGAGATAAACACCCATCGAAGCGAGGAAGATATCCTCGCCCCCGGACTTCATTCCGAAGCGGCCGAGGGTCGCTTCTGGGGCTTCATAGCCGGCCTGCTCCTCGCGGGTCTTCGGCTTCTCGTTGAAATCTGTCACGCGCCCATCGTCGTCGATCTTGAGGAGGCCGAAGTGGTGGGCGTGGCGGCGGGGAGTTGTGTTTACTGCGATGGTGACGTCTGCGCCGGACTCGGCGTGTTCCTCCGCCATCTTGCGGTAATCCATCGTGTAAAGCGCGTCGCCGGGCAGAATCAGCACCTGATCACAGTCGTAGTTATCGAGGCCCATCCAGTGCTTGCGTACGGCGTCGGCGGTGCCCTCGAACCACGAGGAACCGTGGGCGGTTTGCTCGGCGGCGAGGATATCGACGAAGCCGTTGCTGAATTGGTCGAAGGCGTAGGATTGCGAGAGGTGGCGGTTCAGCGATGAGCTGAGATATTGGGTGAGTACGAAAATCCGCTTCAGATCGCTGTTGATACAATTAGAGACGGCCACATCGATGAGCCGGTACTTTCCGGCGAGCGGCACTGCTGGTTTAGCGCGATATTTTGTCAGCGGAAAGAGCCGGGTTCCGGCGCCCCCACCGAGAATCAACGTCAGAACGTTGTTCATAGATTCCCCCAGTAGAGATTGTCCTTCCACTATACCGCTGGCCCCGGAGGCGTCAAGTCAGTGCCCTGGGGCCACGTTATTGCCACTTACTTTTTCTTGGCGCGGGCGCGGGGTTTCCGTGCCGTTCCCTTCGCACCGAAGGCTTCCGGGTTCAGCTTCTTAAGGGCTGCGGGGACGAACTGGCCGTTCTTGCGGATGAGTTTGCCGTCGAAGTGAATCTCGCCGCCGCCGTAGCTGGGAGTCTGGATGCAAACCATGTCCCAGTGAATCGAGCTGCGGTTTCCGTTGTCGGCGTCCTCGTAGGCCTGACCGAGCGCCATGTGGAAGCTGCCGCCAATCTTCTCGTCGAAGAGGATGTCACGCATGGGCGCGGTGATGAAGGGGTTGTAGCCGAGGGCGAACTCGCCGACGTAGCGCGCGCCAGCGTCGCGGTCGAGAATCTTGTTCAGCTGACGCGTCTGATCGCGGTTGGCGGCCTTCGCGTCGACGACCTTGCCGTCCTTGAACTGGAGGCGAATCTGCTCGAAGGGAGTCCCTTCCCAGACCGTGTCGGCGTTATAGTGAACGGTGCCGTTGATGCTCTTCTTCACCGGCGCGGTGAAGCACTCGCCATCGGGGATGTTGTGCGAGCCGGAGCATGGAATCACGGGAATCTTTTTGATGGAGAACCTCAGGTCCGTACCGACGCCGGTGATGTGAACCTCGTCAGTGCGCTCCATGAGTTTCTTGAGGGGCTGCGCGGCGCGATCCATCTTCGCGTAGTCCACGGTGCAGACGCGGTAGTAGAACTCTGCGAAGGTCTCGCGGGGCTCGCGGCTCAGCTGCGCCATACCGGAGTTGGGGTAGCGGAGCACGCACCAGCGGGTCCGCTTGACGCGCTCTTCAAAGTGCACGGGCTGGCGGATGTGCTTGGCATAGAGCGCGTTTTGCTTCGCGGAGACGTCCGCCGTTTCGAAGATGTTGTTCCCGCCGCGAATGCCGATATAGCATGTGGCGTCCTTCATCATCGCCTTCTCCAACTTTGCCCGGCGCTTCATCACGCTTTCGCTGGCGTTGTGCAGAAAGCTGCGTTGGGTCTCGGTGTCGACGAGCTCGATGTAAGGCGCTGCGCCAGCGCGCATGGCTTCCTCGGCAATGGCGTGGGCGAGACCACCGGTTTCCAAGCCGAAAGCCTGAATGTAAACGAGGTCGTCTTTCTTCGCTTTCACAGAGTGGCGAATGAGGACCTTCGCCAGATCGATATCTCTCGGGTCAATAAAGGGCATGGGGGTGCGTTCCTTCCGGAATTGTTTAGACCGATACTGCGAAGGAACTGCGCGAAGGGGAAGG
>JAUIJJ010000108.1 GCA_030431385.1 bacterium
GGTGACGGTGCCTGTGCTGGAGCCAGTGATTGACGGCGAGACCGACCACATCGTCTCCTGCCTTCGGAAGAACGAAATTTAATCAATCGGTCAAGGCGATGACCCGACCTCCCCAGAAGAAAAGATCATCACCGCTCGCAGGGAAAGTCCCCGCCGCTAAGCGACAAAAAGCTACCGTTGGTGGGGGGGGAACTTACCTCCGATGGGCGCTTGCTGCCGCTATGGCGCTGCTCGCGGTCGTGGGGGCCTCACAATCGCTGAGAATTCTCCGCGCGCAGATGTACCTGAATCAGGGCGCAGGCGCCGCTGGCCAGCAGGCAACGCTGCGCATGGCGGTCACGGATCTGAAGCGTGCCTACGAGGCGAATCCGGCCGACCCGGTCGCCGCCAGCATGGCAGGATCGGCGATCTTCAATCTGGAAAACCTACGGACCGCGTCCGGCACGAGAGGCGTTGATGCGGCGAATCTTGAGCTCTCCATGGAGTTCCTGCAAACGGCCTCGAAGACTCATGATCGTCTGGCAGAAATCCACCTCATTGCCGGCGACGCGATGAACCTCGCGACCAACGTGTCGCTCATGAATGGCGACCGCCAGGGAGCGATCAACTACTCCAAACTATCCGCCGAACAGTACTATCGCTATCACCGAATCGCCGGGCGGGCGTGGAGCGCTCCGTGGGAGTTTTACTCCGCAGCGATTCCCCGTTCGATCGACGCCGGGCGCCCCCATTTGGCCCTGCGCTATTGGCAGGAAATGAAACGATATCAGCAACAATTCGCCAGCAATGAGCTATCCGGGATGCTGCTCGTGGCCCGCGCCTCGACGCAAATGGGTTACCTCGATCAGGCGATCGCCGGGTTGCGCGAAGCGGCCATCAAGTTCCCTGAAGATGACCGAGCGCGCCGCGAGCTTGTCCGCCTCGCGCAGCTCAAAGACGACTTCACGCCAGCGATTCAACTCTTCGAATACCTCGACCAGCGTGACCAACTCAACGACGGCGAAGACCTGCTTCTGGAGGAACTCTACGCGCTGCGTGACGCCGCCGGAGCCGACAGTGGCTGGACCCCGCCCGCCGGTGAATAAATGACCTTTTCCTATCAACTCCACCGCACCGATCAACGCGCCCGGCGCGGCACTTTCCATACTCCTCGAGGGGCGGTCGAAACGCCGTGTTTTATGCCCGTGGGAACCCGCGCCACCGTGAAGGGCGTCTTCCCCCGCGACCTGAAGGAAATGGGCGCGACCATGGTGCTCGCGAACACGTTTCACCTTCACCTGCGGCCGGGAGAGGAGCTCATCGAACGCCTTGGCGAACTCCACCAGTTCATGCAATACGACGGACCGATCCTCACGGATTCCGGCGGGTTTCAGGTCTTCTCACTTTCCGATCTGCGTAAGATTTCCGAAGACGGTGTTGCTTTTCGCTCACCGGTCGACGGCAGCCCCTGCTTCATCTCGCCAGAGATTTCCATGAAGATCCAGCGCGCACTCGGCTCGAATGTGGTGATGGCTTTCGATGAGTGCCCGAACCACGAGATGACGGGCACAGAGCTTCGCGCCTCCACGGACATGACGCTTCGCTGGCTGGAACGCTGCCTCTCCGTTGTACTCAAACCGCACCAGACGATTTTCCCGATCGTGCAGGGAGGCATGGACGGCAACCTCCGCATCGACTCCGCGCAGCGCACCGTGCAGCTCGTTCCGCACGCCGCCGGCTTCGCCGTCGGAGGGCTCGCAGTCGGAGAAAGCCGCGACGTCACCTACAAGATGTTGGAGATTTCCCTCGGCGAGTTGCCGACCGACCGCCCGCGCTACATGATGGGAGTCGGAACGCCCGAGGACCTCGTCTGGGCCGTCGATCACGGCATCGATTTGTTCGACTGTGTATTGCCGACGCGAAACGCTCGCAACGCGCGAGTGTTCGCTCCCGGTGGCGCATTGAACCTCCGAAACGCCGTTCACAAAGAGGACGCCGCCCCAATTATGGAGGGCTGCGACTGCCACGCATGCGCCACGGGCTTCAGCCGCAGCTACATCCACCACCTCCACAAAACGAAGGAAATGCTGGGCGGGATGTTGTGTTCAATCCACAACCTCCGCTATCTGATCCGGCTCTGCGAGCAAATGCGCGAGTCGATCCAAGCAGGCACATGGGAGGAGTGGCGCACCAAATTCTTCCAAACCAACCCCCACGTGCCAGCGGACCCGAAAGTCCCCGCCATTGAATAACCATCCTCGCATTTTGTAGAGGTGGTTTTGTGATTTCGTTGGTGGTGACTGAAGGAAAAGTGTCGCGTCGTCGTATCAGGAGTGGACGATGCCTGTCGGTACTATAGGAGTTAGGAAATGGCCATGAGAATGAAAATGCGTGTTTACTTGATGTCAGCGTTGCTGGCGCTGGTTGTCGGAGCTGCGACTGCCGCTGCTTTGACGCCGCTGCAAACAGACCTCGCGCGGGCGGTGCCTGCGGATGTGTTCGTCTTCGAGCACAAGGTCCAGATTCCGGAAGACGACTTCTCGGAGGAAGCATGGGGCCGAGTCGGAAAAGCTGTCATGGATTCGGGGATTATCAAGCAGTCCCTCGAATTGCTGCTCGGCGAGTTGGATGACTCCCAGCGCTCGATGGTCGAAGAGAAGATCAACAAGGCGCAGGAATTCTTCACGACCGTCGACTGGGAGTCGCTCGCATCGATGGAGCAAGTCTTCGCGATGCGCATGGACCCTAATCACCCGCTCGCGATGATGACTCAGGGCATGGCCCCGCCGGATATGATCTGGGGGCTGCGCGGTGATAGCGCGGAGGAAAACTACGAATCCCTTCGTCAGGGGTTGGAGTATGTCGCCGATCTCAACGGCGAGATCTTGACGCTCACCTCGACGGATGCTGGTGGCGTTGATCGCACAGATCTCAGCGTGGCAAACCTCCAAAGTTTCGTCCTGCTTCGCAAGGACGACACGATTTTCATTTCGATGGGAACGGGGCTGCTCGGCGATGTCCTGATCGGCCTCAAGGGCGATGCCGTTGGCGGCTCTCTTGTCGACGATGAGACCTTCAAGGAAACCATGGCACTGCTTCCGGCTGCACAAATCGGCGCGAGCTACTCGAACCTCGGCGCATTTTGGAGCTACCTCAACGGCTTCATCAGCCGCGGCCTCGAAGTCGCCGAAACACAGAACCCCGATGAAGGCGACGAAATCGCCCTCGTGAAGAAGATGGTGGGGTTAGCGTTCACCGAGCTTTCCATCCTCGACACGGTCGCAAACACATCGCGGGTTGAGGGATTCAAGTTTGTCGTCGATGCCGTCGTGGTTCACGGCGAAGGCGCCCAGGACACCATTGTCTATCGTTCGTTCATGAGCGAACGCACAGTCAATGAGTGGGCCGAGTACATCCCCAAGGAAGCCACCAGCTTTTCCGCAAGTAGCGGCGTTGACTTGCTCGTCATGTACGACGAAGGCATGAAGCTGTTCCGCGAGTTTGCCGGCGACGATGCCACGGAGGTGCTCAACGACTGGCAGGCGATGCAGGATCAGTATGAAGTCGACGTTCGCGAAGACCTGCTCGGTTGGATCAGCGGCGAGATGATCTCCTACAAATTGCCCAAGGTCGGTTCGAGCGAGAACGGAGCGACTCTCATGAAGGTGAACGATGAAGAGAAAGCGCGCAAGGTGGTCGATCGCTTGTTTGTGACGGCGAACCAGCTGCTGTCGAGCAACGGTCAGGCACAGATCACCCGAAGCGCCTCGCCAAACCTCGGTGATGAGTTCCAAGTAATCACCCATCCGCAGATCATGATGTTCGGCATGAAGTTCATCGTTGGCGTGAAGGATGGCTGGCTGTTTTTCGGACTTTCCGAGGACGCCGTTTCAAAATCCCTTGCCACAGCCAGAGGCGATCATCCGAGTATTCGTGAGAACGAGGGCTTCGCGAAGAGGTCTTTGGAAATTGGCGACGGAGTTACAATGGTCAAGTATCAGGACATGTCCAACATGGGACAGGAGCTCGCAGCGGCTGTTGCGATGGCCTCGTTCTTTGGCGGAATGTCTGCGAGCCAGCCTGGTACACCTCCTCAGGTCGGCAAGATCTTCAACCTGATCGGCCGCCTCTCCGGGCCCTTGCAGCAAATCAACTTTCTGGACAGCACGGTATCCGTGGCTCATTCACATACAGACTACATACGGACCACGACGGTTACGGCGTACAAGGAATCAGTTGTCGCCCCCTGAGCTTAGGCACTGTCACGAACCTTCCCCCGGCCCTTCGGAAGAAGGGCCGGTTCTTTTTTATGACCCACGATTTCGGGAAGGCGGCCCCGCAACGAGAAGCAAAGAAACTGAAGACATGTTAGAAGATACAGAGCAGGAACAAACTCTCGATCAGCGAACTCGCGAAGTCCTCGACTTTGACGAGGTGCTCGATCAGATCGCCCGCCGAGCAACCAGCGAGCTCGGCCGCCGCTTTGTCCTCGAGATCAAACCGGCGACAGAAATCGAGGCGGTGCGCGCGCGGCTCGCGCCGATGGCTGAACTCATTCGCCTCCTCGCCGAGGAACACCTCGTTCCTCTCGGTGGGCTCTTTGACGCTGGCGAACTCATCCGGCGTGCGAGCATTCACGGCGGGTCGCTCGATGTCGGCGATTGGCCGAGGATGCTTGTGTTTCTCGAAGTCAGCGCCGCCGTCGCAGAGTTTCGCGGGAATGTTTCAGAGAAAGCTCCCATCATTGCCGAGCGGCTGAGGGAGTTGGAAGGAAACGAGGAGCTTCAGCTCCGGATTTCGCGTACCTTTGATCCATCCGGTGACATTCGCGACGACGCGAGCCGAGAACTCTCGACGATCCGACGTTCACTCCGCAGCGCAGAGCAGCGGCTCCACCGCATGGTGGGGAAACTTGTCATCGCGCTTCACGAGCGCGGAATTCTGCAGGAAAACTTTTCCACCGTTCGCAATGGTCGCCATGTGTTTCCCGTCAAATCGAACCAGCGGGGAAAGCTGAGCGGAATCCTTCACGGCGCGTCGTCCACCGGCGAAACGGTTTTCGTAGAGCCCTCGGAGGTGGTTGAAGGCAGTAACGAGATCGAAGAACTGCACGAGCGGGAGCGCCAGGAGATCCACCGGATACTCCGCGAGCTTACCCGCGAATTGCAGCCATGGCTTCCCGCAGCGGCCGCCAACCTCGAACTGCTCGAATGGCTCGATGGAGTCACTGCCATCGCCCGTACAGCGAATGAGCTCGGATGGAACATTCCGATCATCAACCAGGACGCCCCGATCCGCCTCTACAAAGCGCATCACCCGCTGCTGAGTTTGCAGAGTCAGGTTCGCAGCGTACCCGTCACGATGATGTTAGATCGCGGCGACCATTGCCTTGTTCTCTCCGGGCCGAACGCTGGCGGAAAAACGACAACGATGAAGATGCTTGGCCTGCTCGCGCTGCTTCTTCAATGCGGCTCGCCGATACCGGTTTTTCCGGATTCGACGCTACCGATCTTTGATCGAATCCTCGCCGATATCGGCGATCAGCAAGACCTCCAGCAGGGCATCTCGACGTTCTCCGGACACCTCCGTCGCATCAAGTCACTGTACGAACTCTCAGGCCAGAACTCTCTCGTGCTGCTCGACGAATTGGGAACGGGGACCGATCCTCAGGAGGGCGGCGCGCTCGCGCTCGCGATCCTTGAAGGGCTCGCGCAGCGAGCCGGATTGACCATCACGACCAGCCACCTCAACCCCGTCAAGCAATGGGCGGAAGATACCGATGGTGCGCGCAACGCGAGTTTCAGCCTCGACCCCAACACCGGTCAGCCGACGTTCCGGCTCCGGCTCGACATCCCCGGGGCCAGCGAGGCCTTCGCTCTCGCAGAGCAGGAACAGTTCCCGCCTGCACTCCTCGTTCGAGCACGGGAACTCGCGGGGAAGAAGCAGCTCGAGATGGGAGAGTTGCTGAGGCGCATCGAGGGGCGCGAGCAGGCATTAGGTGTGGCTCAGCGCGAAGCTGAGGCGCGGACCGCGTCGCTTGCCCAGCAGGAAGAACTTGTTCGCGCTCGCGCGGAGATGCTCCGCAACGAACGGCTGGAGCAGCGCGAAAGGGCGCTGAAGGAACGCGAGCGCACGATCGCGGAACTTCGCGAACGCATCGAAAAACAGATCGCGACGCTTCCCGGCGAAGAAGAACTGCGGCAGCGGAAAGAGCGGCTCAGCGGTCTCCGCGATGAGATGCTCGGCGAACAACGCGGGGCCGCCACCGAGCGCACGCTCCTGCGTCGCACGCGGGAACTCCAGACAGAAAAACTCAAGCCGGGTAACAGCATTTATGTACCGCAGATTGGTCAGTGGGGTGAGGTCATCTCCGTCACCGACGACTTCAAAAAGGCCCGCGTTGCAGTCGGCGTGATGGAGGTCTCGGTGAAAGTCGAGGACCTCCTCGAAGAGGACCCCCGCCAGCGTCAGGAAGAGGTTCGCGCCAAGGCCGACGACATCGCGATCAAAAGTGGGAGCAAGAAAGTCCGAAAGAAAAAGCGGAAAGGGAGCATTCGCGAGGCGCTCCGTTCCGTAGACGAGGACACTTCCACGGCGCGGCGCGGGCTCCCAGCGAACGTGAATTTTCGAGGCGGTGTGAACGTAAACGCCGCCGGTCCCAGCGGTATCACGATCGATTTGCACGGGTACCGAGTCGAGGAGGCTCTCGCTGAGGTTGATCGTTTTCTCGACCGCTCGCTCCTTGCAAATTACCCGCACGTGAAAATCTGTCACGGAACTGGCACAGGTAAACTCTATCGGGCGATTCATGAGTATTTGCGCGATCATCCCGCCGTGCGAAAGTTCCGTTTCGGATCGAGCGAAGAAGGCGGCGGCGGCATCACCATCGTCGAGCTTTAACCGCGAGGACGTTTCACAGAACATCTAATGAGAAGGTAAGTAATGAAAAGTTTACAAAAAGAAGGCGACGCGATACTCCACCTCGCGCTGCCCAAGGGTCGGATGCAAGAGGGGGTCAATAAGCTGCTCAGCGACGCGGGTATTCACCTCCGCTCGAGCAGCCGTGGCTACCGTCCGTCGGTTTCCCTCGAAGGCGTCGAGGCCAAGATTCTCAAGCCCCAGAACATCGTCGA
Organism: bacterium; assembly: GCA_030431385.1. GTDB lineage: Bacteria > Sumerlaeota > Sumerlaeia > SLMS01 > SLMS01 > JAUIJJ01. The sequence goes on from JAUIJJ010000108.1 coordinate 7,113, forward strand.
GATGCTCCACTACGGCTCGCGCGACATCGGTTTCGCCGGTGCGGACTGGGTGCGCGAACTCGACTTGAATCTCGTCGAACTAATCGACACAGAACTCGACCCGGTGAGGGTGGTCGCAGCGGCGCCGTACTCGATACTCACCAATGGTGAGCTGCCCAACCGCCCGCTCGTTGTGGCCTCGGAGTACGAGCGCCTGACGCGTGCGTGGATCGGCGAGCGAGGGATGAACGCGACCTTCGTTCGTTCCTACGGCGCGACCGAGGTCTTCCCGCCCGAGGACGCCGATTGCATCGTCGACAACACGGCGACCGGGGCCACTCTTCACGCGAATGATCTCGGAATCGTGGATGAATTGATGCGTTCGTCGACGAGACTCTACGCACACCCGAAGGCCCTCGACGTGCCGGAGAAGCGCGAGATCATCGACAAGATCGTGCTCCTCGTCCGCTCGGTTCTCGAAGCCCGCCACCGCGTCATGCTCGAAGTCAATGTCACGCCAGACATCCTCGATCAGGTCATCGCCGTGTTGCCTTGCATGAGGGAACCCACCGTCGCACAGCTCCACGGCAACGCGGGATATGCGATAAAGGCCGCCGTACCGAAGAATGATCTGACGCGCCTCATTCCCGAGATTAAAGCGCGCGGCGGGACGGATGTGATCGTCACCGACCTTGCGCAGATCGTGCCATGACGATGAGCCCTCTGCGTCCATCGGCGCGCATCAACGCTGTCACTGCCTACCGTCCGCCGAGGCACGGCGCGCCCATCGATTTGCACCTCGATGGAAACGAAGGCGACGTACCCGATGGTTCCGTTCTGGCGGTGTTGGGCGGAAAGCTGCCGGACGTGCTCCGTCGTTATCCTTCCGCAACGGAACTGCAAAACCTCATCGCCGCCAAGCACGGCGTCCCGCCTGATCGCGTCATTATAACCGCCGGTGGCGACGAATCTATCGATCGGCTCTGCCGCACCTTCCTCGATCAGGGTTCAGAGGTCATTCTGCCCGTGCCAACGTTCGTGATGGTGGAGCGTTACGCGAAACTCGCGGGTGCGACGATCAGGCTCGTCGAGTGGCCCGGCGGGGCCTATCCCACCGACGACGTCATCAGAGCGATCACGCCCGAAACCCGCATGATCTCCGTGGTGACGCCTAACAATCCGACCGGTGCCGTCGCGACTGCGGATGACCTGCGGCGACTTTCACAAGCCGCGCCGCACGCGCTGATCATGGTCGATCTGGCGTACTCGGAGTTCGCCGACGTGGACCTGACGCAGGTCGCGCTTGAGCTACCGAACGCCGTCGCCATTCGCACTATATCGAAGGCGTACGGAATGGCTGGGCTGCGAATCGGTTACGCGCTCGGCTCGACGGAAGTCATCGCGTGGATGCGCGTCGCTGGGGGACCGTACTCGGTTTCCGGGCCGTCGCTGGCCATCGCGGCAAACAGGCTTGGTGAAGAGACGAGCGCGCTGCAGGAGTACGTCGGCGAGGTCTGTCGCGAGCGCGAGGAACTCACCCACCTGCTGCACGGCATGGGCATCGACGTGCCGCCCTCGCAGGGCAATTTTATCGCGCCGATCTTCACCGACGAGGTGTGGGTTCGCGACGGTTTGGCAGGGCTTGGAATCGCTGTGCGCATCTTCCCCGGAGACGAGCGAATGACGCACCGCGCCCGCATCACCATTCCCGGGCGACGCGATGAATTCGTACGATTGGAAAACGCGCTCAAGGCAACCCTCGCGCCCGAGGCTGTCATCTTCGACATGGATGGCGTCATCGCGGACGTGTCGGAATCTTACCGCCGCGCGATCGTCGAAACTGCTCGCACCTGGGGCGTTGAGGTTTCGCGCGAAGACGTCTTTCAGATGAAGGCAGCGGGCAGCGCGAACAACGACTGGGAAGTCACTCAACGCCTCCTCGAACGGGCAGGCATCGACGCGTCGCTCGACGAGGTCACCGCGCGATTCGAGCACCTGTATCAGGGCACTGAGGAGAATCCCGGCCTCCGCTCGACGGAAAAACTTCTCACCACGCGAGCCCTCATCGAGCGTATTGGTCAGCGCTATCGTCTCGCCATCGTGACGGGTCGCCCGCGTCTCGATGCGGAGCGATTCCTCCGGGAGAACGGCCTTGATGGCTTGTTCGAAACGTTGGTTTGCATGGAGGATGCAAAGTGGAAGCCGGACCCCGCGCCAGTCCTCCTCGCGCTGGAGCGGATGGCGGTGCGATTCGCTTGGATGATCGGCGACACGCGCGACGACGTCACCGCCGCGCGCGCTGCGGGAGTTGTCCCTCTCGCGATTGTCGCCCCCGGCGACGATCCCGAACGCACCTCTCCAATTCTAACGAAAGCCGGCGCGGCACGCGTGCTGCGCACACTCTCTGAACTCGAGGAACTGTTGCCATGAATCCACGCACCGTTACGAAGAAACGAAAGACCTCGGAGACAGCGATCGAGCTGCAACTCTTGCTCGATGGCTCTGGCAAGGCCGACGTGAACACAGGCATTGGGTTTCTCGATCACATGCTGACCGCGCTCGCGAAGCATGGGCGCTTTGACCTGAAACTCAGGTGCAACGGTGACCTCCACATCGATGACCACCACACGACAGAGGACTCAGCGATCACCCTCGGTGAAGCCTTCCACGAGGCCATCGGCGACAAGCGAGGGATTACGCGGTTCGGCTACGCGTACGCACCCCTCGACGAGTCCCTCGCGCGCACCGTGGTCGATATCAGCGGCCGTCCCCACGCGACGGTTAACCTATCGCTTCGCGGAGAGAAGATCGGAACGCTGTCCACCGAGATGATGACGCACTTTTTCGTTAGTTTCGCGATGGCGGCTCGCTTGACGCTGCACGTGGATGTGCTGCGCGGCGAGAACGACCACCACCGCGCAGAGGCGGCGATGAAGTCCTGCGCCCTCGCGCTTCGGTCAGCCTGTGCGCGCACCGATTCGGACGACATTCCCAGCACGAAGGGATCGCTTTAGATGGCTCCCAAAGTCGCCGTCGTTCGCACCGGTACCGCTAACCTCGCCTCTGTTCT
>JAUIJJ010000109.1 GCA_030431385.1 bacterium
AGAAGACTGGTGCGGCGAAGCAGAGCGAGTCGATACGATCGAGGATTCCCCCGTGACCTTCCAGGAGGCTGCCGAAGTCTTTGATGCCGCGATCTCGTTTGATGGCCGACATTGTGAGGTCTCCGAGAAACCCGACGACAGTTGCGGCAAAGCAAATGCCAGCCGCCGCAAGCATCGAGAACGGAGTGCACCAATGGAGGCTGGCGCCGACGACAGTGGCGGTGAGGACTCCGCCAACAAATCCCGCCCATGTCTTGCCCGGGCTGATCTTCGGTGCGATCTTGTGATTACCCCCAAGCCACTTCCCGAAGACATACTGGAATACGTCGCTTAGTTGAACGATCAAGAGAAGGTATAGGAGGAGTTTCGCGTTTTGTCCCTCGTAGCCTTCAATGTCGAGCGTCAGGAGTGCTGGCGCATACCCAAACAGGTATACGCAAACCATGAGACCCCATTGGATCTTCGCGCACCGTTCCAGAAAGTTGTCGGGGTCGCCCGCAATGATCTGTCTCACCGGGATGAGGAGGAACACATACACTGGAATAAAGATACTAAACATCCCGTACCAATCCTGCATCACTAAGGCGTAGTGAATCGGAGTGACGATGAAGAATGCCCAGAAGAGAACCCGGTGATCGGAGCGACGCGTCGGCGTTACGGTGATGAATTCACGAAGCGCAAGGAAGGAGATCACCCCAAAAAATCCAATCGTGAAAGTGCTTCCCGCCAACAATGGAAGTACAACGAGGATACAGATAACCCACCAGGATCGGGTTCGTGCGGCGAGGTTTTCGACAGTCGGCGACCCGCGCCACTTCATTCTCATGAGCGCCGTAATGATGCTGAATAGAACCAGCAGGCCAACCACACCACCGAGGATCATGACGAGTTGCGGATCATGCATCCTGGAGCTCCCTTAACTCGGTCATCGCATCTGAAACGCGCTGGAGAAATCGCTGCTTTTCTTCGCTTTCGCGCAGTGTGATTGCATCTCCGAAAGACACGGCGCACAGGATGGGGACGGGGAGAAACTCTCCTTTGGGAAGAATCCTGCTGAAATTCTCAAGCCATACTGGAACGAACTCGACTCGATCGACACGCTTGGCCAGATGGTAAATCCCGCTCCTTAGCTTTCCGACACCTTCGCGGCCTCCCCTCGTGCCTTCCGGGAAGAGGATAAGAGATTGACCGTCGAGCAGCACCTGCTCCAGCTCATCTAGCGGGTTTCCTTCGGATGGGAGCGGCGTTCTGTTCAGGAGGACGGAATTGAAGACGCCACAGGCGATAAATCTCAGCAGCCGTGACTTCCCCCAATAGTCCTTCGCCGCGACGGGGCGGACCACTTGCCGCTCCGCTGACCCGAGAGTACCCCACAAGACTGGTACGTCCAAGTGGCTAGTGTGGTTTGGCACGTACACCCTCGCAGCCCCCGTTCGCTCCGGCGGCGGGCGGCGTACACTCACGCCGGTCACCAAGCGAATTGCGAAGGCGATTCCGTCAGCTCTCACTTGAGTTCAACTCTCTGGAAATGAGAGACAGCCGACGCGCAATAGTGATGACCGAACCGACACAAATGATGATCAATGCGCCATACAGCGGCCACTTCGCCTCGCCGTAAAAAGCAAGCAGTGCGCTCACAACAAGAGCCATCGTCATCAGCGCCATCCGGTGTTGCTTTGCCATCGGGCCTGAGAAGAACGCGGCAGTCCCACAGGAGACGCCAAGAACCCGCACATAGGCGGTCATGATCGCTAGAACTGCCGCGAGCCAACCGAGTTCCACCGCCCACGGCAGCGGCTCTACGCCGTACCCGGCACATACCAGAATAATCGCATCAGAGACTCGATCGGGGATGTCGTTAAACAGTTCGCCCGTCGGCGACTTGAGCCCGCCTTCCACGGCGATCAACCCATCGATCAAGTTGCAAACGAGGCGCAGTTGCATCGCGACGGCACTCGTCACGAAACACGCCGCCATCAGGATCGGCGCATCCTGGCGAGTGCCGAGAAGGAGTGCGACACCCGCAATCGTGGCGAAGGCCGTACTAGCAATCGAGACCGCATTGGGGCTAACCCCACCTCGCTGGAGCGCACCAGCGAGCTTCCGAGGCCACGCTTTCCCGCGAGTCGTCAGCGGACGACGAACCGATGTATTCTTAGGACCCATTGAGCTTCACCATTTGCGAACACTTCATTTCAGTGAGCGCTCGCATGACAAGAGGAACTGGCTCGATGCATGGCTCGGCGAACTCCATCGCCACAACATAGCCCGCGTTCGATGAGGAGCGCTCCACCTTCTCTGAAACAACAACTGTGACTAGGCGATCGCCTCTTCAATAACAGTGGCTTGACACCTGAGCGCCATCTCCGAAGTATGATCTTCAAGTGCGCCGGTGGTTTACCCGGCCGGTAATCCAAAGCAGCTTTTAAGCTGCCCCGCCGCACAGTCGGGGGCCCTTCACAGGGCCCCCCCCTCCCATTTTCAACTCCGCAAACTCGTCATTCCGCCGTCAACTGCCCGCTTGGAGCGTGGCGATTCTGTGTCGATGCTCCAAAATCGGCCTGTGCCGCTAACCCGCCTTGACCGTGTCGCTGGAACTCGCGCAAGTTTCCGGGCAAGGCTGTGGGAAGATTTGGCTGCGAACTGAAGACTTCCCGCGGGCGAACTCAAACCCCAAAGGGAAAGTACTATGCTGCAACCGCAAGGCCTCACGGGAGCCTATCCCGCCATTATTACGCCTCTCATCGGAGATGGCGACGATCCCCGGATCGACTTCGACGGCTTCACCGCCCTCATCGCTCATATCATCGAAAGTGGCTGCTCCGGCGTCGTTATCGCAGGCACCACCGGCCAGAGCGCCGTCCTCGATCATGCAGAACTACTTGAGCTTTGCCGAGTCGGTACCGAGTTCGCCCGCGCCTTCGCAGCCAAACGTAAACACAGCTTTAAGGTCATCTGCTCCGCTGGATCCAACGCGACCAAACAGGCAATTGCCCAAAGCCGCGACGTCATCCGCGCGGCGCGGCCGGACGCCCTCCTGCATGTGAGCGGGTACTACAACAATCCCCCTCAGGAAGGGCTCGTCCGACACTTCACGAAAGTCGCCGACGCCTGCGCTGAGGAAGGCACCCCGGTGATTCTGTACAACGTGCCGAGCCGCACGAACAGCAACCTTCAAGCGGCCAGCTGCATTGCGCTCTCGCGCCACCCGGGGATTATCGCCGTCAAGGAAGCTTCCGGCGACCTCGATCAGGTGGAGGCCATTCTGAAGGGAACTGACCCCGACGAGTTCACAGTCGTCAGCGGAGAGGATGGCATCGTCGCCGACATCATGAAGCTCGGCGGTAGAGGAGTGATCAGTGCGTCCGCGAACCGCTGGCCGCGCGAGTTTCAGGTCCTAACCGAGCTCGCCGCCGCAGGCCGCCACGAAGAAGCCGCCGAATTGCAGGACGCCCTCATGCCCTGCGTTCGCGCAGTCTTCGCCGCGAAGAACCCGATCCCCCTTCATGCGATGTTCCGCACGGGTCTTCGCTCGCCGCTCGTGGCTCTGGACGAGCTGAACGATCCGGCGCGGCAAACCGCGCTCAATGCGATCAACGATGCTCTCGCGATTGAGAGCTTCCCCCATGTCCCGCGTCTCGAAAATGACACCGAGTCGCCTCTCGACTTTGATCTGGAATTCCTCAAGGATTCGCACGCAATGAGGGGTGAGGCTGTCAGCCTCTAATCAGGCCGGCGAGGCCACCCCGCCACAAGTTTGGAAGCCGAGAGGCTCTGCTTCCAATTTTCGAAAGGCCCTCCCTCGTGGTGGGCCTTTCGTTATACCGTCGAGGCAATTGCCTTTGACCCACGCGCCACCCGGGGCGCGTGTAGTTCCCAGTCACTGCTCAGGAGGCCAGCCTTGCCATTCATTCTCGTTTTTGCGTCAGAGTCAGAACCCATCGACCTCACGAAACTGAGCCTCGATTTCAAGGAACTGCTCGGCGTCGGGTGCTCCCTACAGGTCGATGGCGAGGAAGCTGGTGAAGACGACGTCGCCCACGACGCCGACGGTGGTATCTCCATTGATGTGCGCGTTGATCTGCCCGAGTTGGACTCATCCGAAGGCCAACCGATCGTCCACCTCGATTCGCACCCGCGCCTCGACCGCGAGGAAGCTGTCCAGAGCATCATCGAGGAAATCCTCGAACAGGACGAGACACTCTCCGACATTATCGAAATGAATGGCCGCGACTTTATGCTGACGTTCGAGACCACGCCCGCGGGCCTCGAATCCGCCCGCGCTCTCGCCTATGTCCTCGCCACCAAGACCAACAGCGGCGTGCTTCTCAGCGAGTCCGAGGACGAGGAGACCTGGTGGTTCGAAAACGCGGAGGAATTCGGCGACGCGGCATTCGGCGAGCCGGAAGAGTAGCACAAAAAAAAGAGGCCCGCCGAAGCGAGCCTCATTCCTTAGTTATCGCCTCAACTCAAATCAGGTAAGACGCGCGCCCATCTCGCCGGCCTTGAAGAAGTGCGCCTTCTTCATGTTCACCTTCAGGGTCTTGTCCTCGTCGATGTCGGCCTGCACGTGTGAATCCACGCGCGCCACGATCGGCGAGCTTCCCGTCGTGAGGTAGAGATAAGTCTCGGCGCCCATCGGCTCCATGATCTCCACGCGCGCCTTCACATCCTGCAACGCGTCGTGATCGTCCGTGCGGATGAAGCTCGGGTCGTAGAAATCCTCCGGCCTGATTCCCATAGTGACACTTCCCGAGACACCTGCCTCGCGCAGCTTCGCCGCCTTTTCCTCGGGAATGCGCACGGTGAACTGCGGCTCGGTGAACGTCATGTGGCCGTCCTCTTCCCCGAGCGTTCCCTCGAGGAAGTTCATCGGAGGCGAGCCAATAAATCCGGCCACGAATTTGTTCACCGGGTTATCATAAAGCTGGATCGGATCATCGACCTGCTGGATTACTCCGTCCTTCATGACAACGATGCGATCGCCCATCGTCATGGCCTCGACCTGATCGTGGGTGACGTAGATCATTGTCGTCATCAGACGAGCGTGGAGCTTTGAAATTTCGTTGCGCATTTGCACACGCAGCTTCGCGTCGAGGTTGGACAGCGGTTCGTCGAAAAGGAAAACCTTCGGCTTGCGAACAATCGCACGGCCCACCGCAACGCGCTGGCGCTGACCGCCGGAGAGTTGCTTCGGCTTGCGATCGAGGAACGTCTCGATGCCCAGCATCTTCGCCGCGTCCTTCACACGCTTGTCGATCTCGTCTTGGGGAAACTTGCGCAGCTTAAGCCCGAACGCCATATTCTTGTAGACTGTCATGTGAGGATAGAGCGCGTAATTCTGGAAGACCATCGCAATGTCGCGATCCTTCGGAGGGACATCGTTCACGACGCGATCTTCGATCTTGATCGACCCCTTGCTGATGTCCTCAAGCCCCGCCACCATGCGCAAAGTCGTCGACTTTCCGCAGCCCGACGGCCCCACCAGCACCAGGAATTCCTTGTCGCGAATCTCCAGATTCACATTGTCGACCGAGGGAACCGTCGCCCCGGGATAGTACTTGAAAACTTGATCAAGGGTCACTGAAGCCATGAGGCGATATCTATCCTCTGCGAAGTAAAATAAGAGCGGTCGAATCGTCAAAGGGCACGGCATGTAGGGTCAAGCCGTATAACCAAGCCCTTGCGTGCAAACGATTGTCTGGCGCCCTGCACTAGCAGGTCCCCGCGTGCCCGCCAACTCGGCCCCACAGTGGCCTGATCGCGCCGGGTAGAGTCAGATTGTGGAAGCTCGTTCAACCCGCCTCCCACAGCCGAAAGCGGTCATGGGGAGTCGGGTTAGGATGGCGGACTGAGTTGATCTATGAGGTGCGAACATGTCGACTTGGCCCGCAGCAATCCATTCCCTTTCACCTTGCTTTCCACCGGCTGCCGACCAAGATGCGGCCTGCCCTTTGTGGCGATTTTGAGGTGAGAACGATGACGACTCTTGTGAATGAAATTGAACGTCGGCGGACGTTTGCGATTATATCGCACCCTGATGCGGGTAAGACGACGCTGACTGAGAAGATGCTGCTCTATGGCAACGCGATCCATCTCGCGGGGGCGGTGAAGGCAAAGCGCGCTGGCAAAGCGGCGACCTCTGATTGGATGTCGGTAGAGCAGGAACGCGGCATCTCCGTCTCAACCTCGGTGATGCAGTTTCCCTATGGCGGTTTGCAGTACAACCTCCTCGATACGCCCGGCCACCAGGATTTCTCGGAGGACACTTACCGGACACTGACGGCCGCAGATGCGGCGATCATGTTGATCGACGCGGCGAAGGGCGTGGAGCCTCAGACGGAAAAGCTCTTTCAGGTTTGTCGCCTGCGTGGGATTCCGATTTTCACCTTTATCAACAAGCTGGACCGCGAGGGGCGCGAGCCGCTTGAACTCATGGAGGACGTCGAAAAGCTGCTCGACATCCATTGTGTTCCGTCGAACTGGCCCTTGGGCCAGGGAGCGAATTTCAAGGGCGTGTTCGACAGACGGAACCAGGTTTGCCGAATCTTCAATCGTGCGGACAAGAAAGAGGGCCGCGCGGGGAGCCGCGAGGTGCCGTGGGACGATGCCATGGTGGCCGAGTTAATCGGCGAGGCGGAGATGCTCCGCGTGAAGGAAGAGCTCGAACTGCTCGACATGGCGGGGGAGGAGTTCGACATGGCGAAGTTTCGCGATGGCGATGTGACTCCGGTTTTCTTTGGCTCAGCTTTGACCAACTTTGGCGTCGAACCGTTCCTCAACGCGTTCGGCGATCTCGCACCGACTCCAAAGGGCCGCGACACGAACGAAGGGTTCCGATCCCCGGAGGAAGAAAAGTTTAGCGGGTTCATTTTCAAGATCCAGGCGAACATGGACAAGAACCACCGCGACAGGATCGCGTTTCTCCGGATCGTTAGCGGGCGTTTCGAGCGCGGCATGGAAGCGATGCACGTCCGCAATGGCAAGAAGATGAAGCTGAACAACGCAGTGATGTTTTTTGCGAACGAGCGTGAGCAGGTGGACGAGGCTTGGGCGGGCGATATCGTCGGCCTCTACGATACGGGAAACTTTATGATCGGCGACTCGCTGACCAGCGGGCCGAAGTTCACGTTCAAGGACATCCCGCGCTTCTGCCCGGAACTGTTCGCAGCGGTACGCACTCCGAATCCGCTCAAGCGCAAGCAACTCGACAAGGGGCTCAAGCAACTCAGCGAAGAAGGCGCGATCCAGATTCTCTACGATCCGAATCTCGGAATGCGGGAGCCGGTGCTGGCCGCAGTCGGTCGGCTCCAGTTCGAGATCGTGCAGACGCGTCTCGACAGCGAGTATAACTGCGAAGTGAAGTTCGACAACCTGCCATACACGGCGGCGCGCTGGGTGACCATGAAGGACGGTTCCATTCCCGAGGACCCCACGCGTTTTAACAGGCCGGGTATCAGTATTGTGTTTTTCGACCAGCGGAAGCTCCCGATTGTCCTCTTTCGCGACGAGTGGACAGCAAAGTACGCGGTCCGCAACTACGACGACGTGATCTTTCTTCAGGCAGCACCGGAAGTCGCCGACGAGTAATCAGGCGTCGCCTCGTGCCGCCACCACACCCAATAAACGAGAGAAGGAAATTGGCCAAGAAACCCCGCGCTCGAAAGCTCATGCCCTTCCGTCATTATGTGGCGTTGAATGTGGTTGTGGTGTTGGTGCTCGGCGCGACGTATGTGCTGGGCCGCTGGCTCGCCGAGCGTCTGGGACTCCCGTTTCGAGGGCTGTTTCCTGTGCTCTTCGTCGTGTACCTGAGTTTCCTCGCAGTGAGCTGCTACGATGCGGCGTACGAGTGGGTGGCGTTCCGTCATGAGCGTCGCCGCGAGGCGGCCGCCCGCGAAGGTAGCCGCCCTGCGGAATGAAGTCTCGCCGCGTAGATGCGTAATGTTTCGCGGAGGCCACGATGCCACTCAGCCCGACCCTTGAGATCAAAAACGTCACCAAAGTTTACCTGCCGCTCAAGACGGCGCTGGACGGGCTGAGCCTCGAGATCGGCTCCGGTGTGTTTGGCCTACTCGGACCAAACGGTGCCGGGAAGAGCTCGCTCATGGAAATTTTGGCAGCGATGCAGGACTTCGAGGAAGGCGAGATCGTCCTCGGGGGCGAGATCAACCTGCGGCGCAAACCGGCCCAGTGGCGTCGGCAACTCGGCTACATGCCCCAGCACTTCGACTATCCGCCGAACACGACGGGGCGCGAGGTTTTGGAGGAAGCGGCGATCCTGTGCGGCTACTCCCCACGAAAACTAAAAGCTCGCATCGATGGTCTGCTCGATCGGGTAAACCTTAGCGAAGCCGCAGGCCGCGAAGCGGACGATTATTCACGAGGGATGAAGCAGCGGCTAGGGTTCGCGGTGGCAATCCTTCATGACCCGCTCCTGCTGCTTCTCGACGAACCGACGGCAGGGCTCGATCCGCAGGAGCGCGTTTTCTTTCGCGATCTTCTATCAGAGATTTCTCGCGACCGGGTTGTGATTCTGAGTACTCACATTGTCGAGGACGTAGAACGTTGTTGCTCAAGGTGCTGTGTTTTGGAGCGCGGCGCTCTCCGCTTCGAGGGCCAGCCGAGCGCGTTGGCGTCCCATGCCGAGGGCAAGGCTTGGGAGATTCCCGTCGAAGCAGGTAAGATCGAAGAGCTGATTTCATCCCGTCGCGTTGTATCTGTAGAGAATCGCGAGGGGCAGGCGTGGGCGCGCGTGATTTCGGCTTCGGTGCCGGGCGCGGAAGCTCGCAAAGTATCGGCGCGAATCGAAGACGGCTTCGTTGCGCTGCTCGAAGAGGGTACTCTGGTACATCCTGAGTAGGTTCTATATAAGGGTTTCCCCTTAAAATGCCAGAGTGGAAATACTGATTCCAGCCTGAAATTCCCCTTTACTTGAGCGGATGCGGAACCTCTACGATGTCATTTGGCCGTGTCGGGTAGTGCGAATCGCGCCTGACTTATGCGGTCCACTCTCATCCTAGCGAGGACCAATCATGATCCCCACTCTCGGCAAGTTTGGCCGAAAGCTCACTCCATTTTTAACGCTCGCTGCGCTGTGTGGCATTGCCGCACCGCAGATCGCAACCGCCGGCTACGAGCCGGGAAGTCTCGTCGCGAACTGGAAACTTGACGAAGGCACCGGAGAGACCTCCGCAGACCAGAGCGGCAACGGCAATACCGTTCAGGTCAAAATCACCCCGACTTGGCAGCCAGCCGGCGGGCAGTTCGGTGGAGCGGTTGAATTCAACGGCTCCGGCGATCACGGAACCTTTCCCGCCTCGGCCACCTTCGCGTCGCTCGGCGATACCGGCACCGTCACAATGTGGATTTACCCGCACAATCTCTCACGGCGGAATCAGCTCTTCGAAGGGCCGGACAACACCGGTTTCGAGTGCCAGTACCGCACAAACAGCGGAGGTCAGTTCTACGGCTCACCGAACCGCGCCGTAGGCAACGGCTCCGATTATGTCATCGAAGCCGGCGGATCCGCTTCGCAGGTGAACACATGGATCTGTTTGCAGTACACTTGGGACAAGACGACCGCTACCTCGGGTGAGATGCGGATTTACAAGGATGGCGTCGAGATCAGCTACCTCGGCGGCTTTGACCAAAACGTGGGCAGTTGGAACAACGCAGTCGACGGAACTATCGGAACCTACTACATCGGCCGTGACCCGGGGGATGGCTCTCGCTACTTCGATGGCTTGATCGACGATTTCGCCATCTACGATGCCGTTCTCAGCACTGGCGATTTGGACACTATCCGCACGACCGGTGCCGCAAATGTGACCACTAACCAACTCGTTCACTACGCGTTCGACGAGACAACTGGAACGACAGCCGCCGACTCAAGCTCCAACGGCATCGACTTGGCACTATCAGAGAGCGGTCCTGAATTGGTGACCGCCGAAGCCCCACCACGGGCTCACCTCGGCGGCTCTCTCGACTTCACGAGCACGGCTGCCAGCGCTGTTGTTTCTGATAGCGCCACCCTTGATTGGGACAAAAACGAGGGAACGATCCTGATGTGGTACAAGCCGCAAACGGTCAGTTCTCGCCAGGCGATCATCCACGGCCTCAACGGCAGCGG
>JAUIJJ010000110.1 GCA_030431385.1 bacterium
CGCTCTCCCCACCATAGGCGAGCGAGTCGATGTCCACCTCGACGATACTGTCTCTTGACGGCTTCTTACGATTCAATGGGGCTGCTCGCTTTCCCTGACCATCTCTTCCAAATCTTCGATCGGTATCGAGTCCGTGGCTTTCCAATCGGCCTCCGGCGCAAGGTCGCGCCAAAGTTCGATGTAGGAGTTCGCCGTGTTGCTCAGTTCATGATACTCCATCATGTACTCGCGGGCACGGCCTCCCATTTCTTCCAAATGCGCCCGATCCGCCAGCAACCGGTTCACGGCTTCAGAGATCGCCCCCGAGTTCCCCGGCGGCAGGAGCACGCCTGTCTCGCCGTCGCGGACCAGATCCGGAATCATCCCATCGCGAGAAGCCACCACCGGCGTGCCCGCCGATTGGGCCTCGGCAACGATCATCGCGAAGGCCTCCTGCCGACTCGGGTGGATGACCAGATCGGCGACGCTCAGTAGCTTCGTCAGCACGTCCGAAAGCTGACCGATGAGCCGCACGTGGTCCTGAAGTTTCAGCCGAGCAATCTGGCGCACGAGGGCCTCGCGTTCCGGGCCCTCACCGACAATGAACAGCCGCGTCTCTGGGTGAGCCCGAACGATTTCCGGCATCGCGTCGATGAGCAGATCGTGCCCCTTCACCTTTTCCAATCGCCCTGCGCTGAGAAGCAGCCGCGAACCTTCCGGCAAATTCATAAGCGAGCGGAACCGCGTCTTCGTCGACTCCGACAGGGGAAAGCACTGCACCGCGTCGATCCCCATGGGAATCAGGCGGATCATATCGGGCGGAATCCCATAGTCGATCAGCGCCTTCTGGAAGACCTCCGAACCCACGGCGAGCGCGCTGCACCATTGCCGCGTCCGCTTCTCGCGCATGCGAGTCGCCGCCCGCTTGAGCATTGGAAGGTTCGAAAAGTGATACATGCCGTAAACGCTGGACATGAGCGGGATGTGTTCGATGCCTGAATGAAACCAGCGGGCCGCCATGTCCGGCCACACGCAGTGGGAGTGAATGATGTCCGGCCGGTCGGCCCGGTGGCAGATTCGCTCGCCAGCTTCGCGAAGCTTCTTCGCATCGGAAGGGCCGGATACGGGGATAACCTGAGTCCCAACCCCGAGGCGGCTGAGCCTCTCCGCCAGCGGACCCCCTCGGCCGAGAGCGATTGTGGTAAGCATCACCTCACGCATCGGCGCCCACCGCTCGCACAAGCGATAGAGCAACCAGCCCGGCCCGTCTTCCTCGTAGCTGTTAAGTAGAAACAATACCTTCATGGTCCGCCGAAGCCGGTCCCTCCGCTATTCGAGGGCCAATTTCCAAGCCAACCCGCTGAGATGCAAGCGGCCTTTCCAGAATCGCCTTGCACCAATCCGTGCAGAGCGGCGAAGAGGCTTCCATCTCGATAAACCCACAGGTGGCGATGCGACATGGAACAGCAGACAAAAACCGACTTCTACGTGGTGGCAGCGCTCTTCGTTATACTTGGCGTGATGATCGGCTACTTCCTGACCTACAACCTTGAGGCGCTCAGCGACTTCGCGACCGCCGTGGCGTCGACCTTCGCGGCTGTAGTCTTCATCATCGGCCTCAAGCAATGGTTCGGCTGGAAGTACGAAAAGGGGATTCGAACATCGTGGGAGCTGGCGGCCGAGCTGTCCCTCGAATCGCGCAAGCTTCTTGGCCAGATGGAAGTCGGCGAGTTCAACCGCGAGAACGCCACGCCCGAGGAGGAAATGGCGCTTCACGATTTGTTGTTCTATCTCGATAACGTCATGAGGCTGCACAAGGCCGGCTTCCTCTCCGAAGAGCACCTCGACGTCTTCGCCTGGCAGTACCTCACCGTTTCCCGCAACGAGGATGTTCAGGAATACCTTCGTGAGATGGAAAAGGGTGCGAGATCGCAGGACGTTCACGTCGTCCCATTTCGCCACTTCCGCGAATCGGAAGACTTTATGGAAGTTCAGTTTGGTCGCCGGCGAAACGAGCAAAACTAACCAATGCTACGAAAACTAAATGAATTCTAAGAGCCCCTCGCGTGCTGAATGGGCAGTGGCGGCGATTTTCTTTCTCGCGGCAACGCTACTCATCACGTGGCCGCTGGCATCGCTTGGGAACTCCGCTGTTTTAGGGGGCAACTGGGACGAGGAAGGCGCGTTCCTGTGGAACTACTGGATGGTGAAACAGTGGCTCTTTAACGGCCAGCCTCTCCTTCACAACTCTATGGGCTACGGTCCGTGGGGAGTTTACTTCTTTGTTCACACGCACACCTTTACCTATGCGCTTATCGGATCAATTCTATCCATCGGAACGGGCCTGCCCGCGGCATATAACCTGATTACCTTCATGGCGTTCACAATCGGCGGCGTGACCGCGTGGCGGCTCGCAAAGTACCTGCGCATTGGCATGGTCGGTTCCCTATTAGCCGGATTCGTTTTTACCTTTTCGGTTCACAGACTTTCGCAGGTCGGGCACCACAACCTCATCTCCGTGGAGTTGGTACCTCTCGGCGTTTTCACGACTCTGAAGCTGCTCGACTATCGGGGATCAAAACCGCCGACGCTCCTACTGGCAACGCTCGCGGGTGCATTTATTTATACTGTATACGCGAGCTACTATTCGGGATTGTTTTTCCTCTTCGCCGTCTTGTTTACAATTGCTGCCTCCCCCAGTTCCACGTGGCTACTCGTTAAGAAATTCCTCAATAAGCCATGGGCCCTGCGACTAATCGTTTCAATCGCAACGATTCTGTTACTATTGGCGCCCATTGTCTACTCGTGGTACCTCATATCGGTTACCTGGCACGACCCGCCGACGACCAAGGACATTCCCATCTTCGCCGGTATCGAGGTTGATACCCTTTTGGTCACTTCTCCCCGCACCACGCTGGGGCACTTTCTTAACACCGCGCGCTTCAGAGGCTACACACTTGAATCAGAGGCCAATCTAGGCATCGCTGCGCTGTTAACAGTGATTGTCGCTTTCTTTATTCCCATTCGACGGAAGCGGCGAAGGCTCCGAAACACGATCCTCGTCGCGTTTCTACTATGTATACTATTCGCAATCGGATCGGCCGTGAACTGGCGCGGTACAGAGACCCCCGTGCCGGGAGTCTATCAGTTACTCCAAAAGCTCCCCCTCGCAGGCCAAGTGCGTGTTCCCGGGCGCATGATGATTCTCGCCGCGCTGCCGTGGGGGCTTCTAGTCGGTTTCGGCGTTGATGCCTGCATAAGATTCGCCAAGCGCAACCGGCGTTTCGGAAAGGTTTGTATTGTCGCCTCTCCGCTGTTGCTGGGGCTTCTTGTTGTAGAACACAAGATGCACTGGGGAGACTTCAAATCGACCTTCGACTCATCTGAAGTATTCCCCAAGCGCTTACTGGAGAAGATCGCGGACTCGCCGGAAAGTGGTACCGTCGCGATTGTACCTACTGATTACCATTTGTTACTATCGAACTTGTACCAAATGACCCACCAGCGCCCGGCGTTGACGCTATTCGTAGCCCGTCAGGACAAGGAGCCCAATAATGTCTTATCCGGTCGCGACAAAGCTCTTCCCCGCGGCCGATTTATACAGTGGGAACAACCGGAGAAGCAGCTGCCGCCATGGCTCCGCGACTACCCGCCGGGATTCGTGCGCAACTCCATGGATACATTCGATATCAAGTGGGTGCTCATATCGCCAGACGTCGATCAGATCGCGACAATCGAGTACTTCCATCGAGAGATCGGAGTCACATGGGCTGAAAGAGAGTCCGACGAAGAAAAGTCATGGTTCGCCATTGAATTAGACAGATCGCCGCCCTCCGATGAAATCATCATCGGCGAAAAGGGCTGGTCACCCCTCCCGGCAGAGATGAGCCAAAACTATAACGGCTACCATATCGTCGGCGATGAAATGCGCCTCGGCGTGTTCTTCTCCGAAGCGAACGCCTCGTCAGACCGCCTCGCTTACCTGAAGATCTCCGGCTCGGGTCTACCTGCCAGAATCACAGACGGCAAGCTCCAAGAAGTGCAGATGTTTGTTAACGGGGATGAAATCGAGAAAGCGCGTCAGGAGATTCTGCCGGGGCACAACGATTACCGAATCAAGATACCGTCCGGCGCGCGACAGGCAGGATGGAACATCATCCGCCTTGAGTTCCCCGTCGACCTGACGCCGGCGAACTCAATGCCCGGCAGCGACGACCACCGGCGTCTCTCGTTGTTCCTTGGCGAAATGAAGATCGTTTTCGAGGACAAGTGAGCCCGCACGCACCGACTACGCCTGCATGACGTCGCCCGCGTCGGACGGTGATACGAACCCACAGGACTTGTGCGTCCCATCGCAAAACGGCATCTTACTACTCTGACCGCACCGACAAAGAAACACCACGCTCTTGCCTCCCAGATGGAACTGTTTCCCCTGCGCATCGAAGACTTCAAACTCGCCCTCAACCTTGAATGGTCCATTTGGGTTTACCGTGATCTTTGCAGCCATGAATCACACCTTTGAGTTTCAGAGTACCTGACCGTGGACCGAATCTCAGCGTTGCGCAAGGAAGATCAGCGGAACTTGATAAGCCGCTTCCACCCTTCGAGCTGCGTCGCTGGCGCGCCGAACAGCGAAGCCCCCGCGACCTGACGGATGTCCTCCACCGTGATGAAACTCTCGGGCGAGTAACCTAGAATCTCGTCCATCACCCGTTGGGCCTTCCGGCGGGGGACAACGACAAAGCACAGCTCCGCTGGCCCGGAAACGCCGTGCGCCGCCACCTGCGTGACCTGATACCCCTTATCTCGCAGCAGCTGCGACACATTCAGCGAGGGGTCCGTACTGACCGCACGAATGATCTGATTGCCGAGGGCGATCTTCTCCTCGATGAGCATCCCCACCAGATTCCCCATCGCGAAACCACCGGCATAGGCGATGATCGCCAGCGGATACTCCCGGATGTTGCCGATCACTGCGGCGACGGCGAAGAGCCAAATCGTGACTTCCACGAAGCCCAGCAAAGCTGCCCACAATTTGTGCCCGCGAATGACGACGATGATGCGAACGGTTCCGATCGAGACATCGCAAATGCGGGCTAGGAAGACGAGAAGTGGGACGTACCATTCCATGGCGGGTGAGTTCCTCCTGAAGTTCGGGGCTGGTTTATGGACCCATCCGCTCGAACGCAAGCAAGACAAGCCTTCCCCACAAAAATGTCCCACAATCAAGAGAGCCCCCCGAATCGGGAGGCTCTCTGACTATTCAATACTATGAAGCTGTGGGTACTACTTGGGGCCGAGAACGGCGTCCTTGGCGGCTTTGCTGATGCGGAACTTCAGTGCCTTGCTGGCTTTGATGCGAAGGGGCTCACCGGTCTGCGGGTTGCGACCCATGCGCGCTTTGCGCTTCACGACCACGAGCTTGCCAAGGCCGGGAAAAGGAAAACCGTGCTCTTTCTTTGCTTCCTTGTACGCAACCTCAAGAAGTGCTTCGAAAAATTCGCTGACCTTTTTCTTGGGCAGGTCTGTCTTTTCGGAAAGATGAGCAATGAGCTGCGTTTTGGTCATTGCCTTGGCTGGTGCCTTTGCCATTGGAAAAACTCCTAACGGGGATTTGGTGGAATGAAGAAAACCCGCATAAACACGGGGTTTCTGATAAAAGCTTACAGAAAGTAGACGGACCCGAAGGTGCCATGCGGTCAAACGAAAAGTGACGAATACCCCCATGAAAAGGGGTTTTTATTCACTTTTACATGAGTTTCGGACCGATAATCAGGGTTTTCGCCGCGACATGGTACAATTAGCCACTCGAAGAGAGATCAGCAATTGGCGGATCAATCTGCGCCTCAAGCATCCGCACGGGCCTCTCGTCCAAGGGCAGCGCGATCGAGAAAACCGTCCCCTTCCCCACGTCCCCACGCAGCCCCAGTGCACCGCGGTGCGCGCGGACAATCCGATACACCACCATCAAACCCAGCCCCGTCCCTGTTTCCTTCGTCGTATGATAGGGTTCAAAAATCCGGAGCCGATCCTCCTCGTTGATTCCGCAGCCATTGTCCTCCACCTCGATGAGCACATGATCGCTCCTCAAGATCGTTCGGAGCTTGATCCTTCCAACGAGGTCCTCTACCGCCTCCAACGCGTTCTTCGCGATGTTAAGGACGCATTGCTGAATCTGGTCGGGGTCGAGCTGTACCCGCTGGATCTCCGGGTCGAGGTCCAGCGTCAGGTCGATCTCTCTCGCCTGGCACTCGGGGCCGATTAGCTCCGCCACATCAATCAGGATCTTGTTAAGCTCGAACTTGCGAATCTGAGGCCGGACGGGGCGCACCGCCTTGATAAAGTCGTCGACGATATGCGTGAGCCTCTCGATTTCTTCGAGGATCACCGAGTTCGATTTCTCCAGCCGCTCGAGAGCCGGTTCGCCTTCAAGGCGCGGCGCCAGATTCGCGAGCGACTTGCGGGAAAGCTGTGCGTGAATATTGAGCGAATTGAGCGGATTCTTGACCTCATGCGCCACGCCGGCGGTCAACGTTGCCAGCGACTCGATGTTGTCGATCTGGCGCTGCTCTTCCATGCGGCGCTTGGATTCCGTGCGGTCGCTGATTACCCAAACCGTGTGCGTCGTCAGGCTGCTCTCGTTCTCAATCGGAAGGATCGTGATCGCGTACGTGCGAACCGCCGGCGTCCTCACCAAGACTTCTCGCTGCTTGATTGGTTCCAGCAACTCCGCGTACTCATCGGCCAGCCGCAGGATCGCGCGCGCCTTGATCAGCGAGTGGAAGGACTTACCAATGCAATCCCTCCGCAGGAGGCCCAACAACTGCCGCGCGGACTCATTAATAAAGACCACGTTTCCGCTCCGCTCGGTAACAACCACACCCTCTGTCAGAGAATCAAAGACGACTTCCAGAAACGCCTTCTCGCGCAGGACGTTCTGAAGGAAATTCTCGATCTGCTCCGTGTCCACCTTCTTCAGGCGGCGGAGAAACTTGTCGGCAAATGTTGTCGGTTCCTGTGGCATTACTCGATTTCCTCGAAGGAAGGCGTGCGGGCATTCTGGCGACGAAGCAGCGACTCGATCCTGTCGCGTGGCACACTCTTGCCTCTCACCAGGAGAACGAAATTGGAAACTTGAAACGCCGCTAACTTAGGGCTCTTGTTCAATAGGTTCGACTTCGCGAAGTGCGCCGCCCCCCAATTGCGGAACTCGTACCACGTCGCCGCGAACCTGTCGCCATCAATGGAGACGAACTGGACGATCGATGACTCCGGCGCGTGCCCAAAGAGCTGAAGATACTCATCGGAATCGATCGAGGTGTAAGGTGCCTCAGCCTCCCTCAGGACGACCACGCCTTCTCCGTCGGCGAATTTAATCTCGTCAATCTCGGCGCAGCTGAAACTGTCGGGAAGCATGCCGACATTGGGCAAGTCGGCGGGATTCACTTGCCCGTAGTTGACAATGACCCCCGCACTGATTTCGTGGATGTCGGGTTCCTCTCGAATCTCGTACCCGGCCCCCAACGGCAGAGTGAGCGTTTCGGAAGTCGTCTGGACGTCAGCTTTCCACGCAAAGTAGAACAGCCATTCCTGCCTATCAACTCCTCGATTGGAGAGCACGCCATTGAGAGGATACCAGTGATGCTCGAAGTCGAAGAAGACCTCGTAGAGTCGCCGCGTCTCGCCGCCATCGCGACCCAGAAACGACACCTTCACGCAATCCCGACCGTCGCGCTTGGTTGGTACTGCTCTCACTTCGTACGCTGCCGGAATGGCGACTCTCCAGAACTCCTCTGAACGCAGGTCCGCGAACGTCGTGTCCGTTGGAAGCCATCCGTAGGGAAAGAAAAACGTCGCCAGCGTGTAGTCGAACTTCGTCGCCCGCTCGACGGGAGAAACTTCGGACCCACCATCCCCGTTCATCGTGACCGATTGGAAGGAGAGTGCATCTGCTTCGAGCATGCAATAGCGCATCGTTTCGAGATCGCCGTGAGTATCGAAGTGAAACTCCTCCCAAGACATCGGGCCGAGGGAATCGAAGAACTCGAACTGCGCTTGAAGGATCGCATCAATGAGTTGCGCCTCGGTTTCCGGCATCCCAGCCGCCGATTCGTTCGCACCCTCGCCGCGCACGGAAAGCACGAGGAGCAGCTGCACCATCAGCACCGCGCCGAGGAGCCTTGCGCCAACGCCGCCCATTCGTCCGGCCTGATCCACCTGTGAGGTGAAACCAATCATACTGGCGAGCATCGCCCACGCCAGCCCTCGGCACCAGCCAAATTCGGTGGGGAAGGCGTCTCCGGCCAATACTTTCGACTAGAGGCGAGGTCGGTTGTTCAACGTGACCCCGGTGCGAGTTGCAGGCCACGCGGTCTTTTCCGGGAACCTTTGTCGTGCCATCAATGTCAGACTCATCAGCAGCAAACCAAAATCGTTGGAGACGTGAGATGAAGAAAAGGGCTATTAGTGTTACTATCGGTGTCGGCGTGCTCGTCGCACTGGCGTGCACGACGACTGACAATATGGACAAACGCAGCGTCGCGGCTCCCGAGTCTGAGGAAACGCAGTTCGGTTTCCGGACAATGGACGAGACCCCTGCGCGATCCACCCAGAGCCTGGAGTCGGTCCAACTTCAGCCCGGCCCCCTCGGCTTAAGCGCGAACTACGGTAGATCGCCCAGCGCGGCACCGCCCCCGATTTCCAGCGGCGACGTCTGGCGGACCAAGAACGGTGAAGCTGGCAGTGCGCCTATTGATGAATTCGATGACGCCGAGTCCTACGCTTCATCGAACGAATCCTACAATCCCATCATTGAAAACGACTTCGAGAGTGTCGAGCTTAGCCCCCTCTCAACCTTCTCCATCGATGTCGATACAGCATCCTATTCCAACCTTCGCCGCCATTTGACCCGAGGATCGCTTCCACCCGCCAGTGCCGTTCGCATCGAGGAGATGATAAACTACTTCTCATACGATTACCCCGACGCACCCGGCGACCTTCCCTTCTCCATGGTCGTCGAGGCGGCGGAGTGCCCGTGGAACCTCGACAACCGGCTCGTGATGATCGGGCTGAAGGGCAAAGAAATCGCCGCCTCCAACCGCCCCGACAGTAACCTCGTGTTCCTCCTGGACGTCAGCGGTTCCATGAATTCCTACGACAAGTTGCCGCTGCTCAAGAATTCCTTTCGGATGCTGGCCGAAAACCTGAACTCCCGCGACACGGTTTCCATCGTGGTCTACGCCGGAGCGACTGGCCTCGCGCTCCCCGCCACCCCCGGCGACGACCGCCAATCGATCATCGAGTCCCTTGAGAACCTTCAGTCCGGCGGTTCCACAAACGGCGGCGCGGGAATCCAGCTCGCCTACAGCATCGCCGAGGAGAACTTCATCCCCGGCGGCACAAACCGAGTCATTCTCGCGACCGATGGCGATTTCAACGTCGGCGTCACCGATCAGGGCGACCTCATTACCCTGATCGAGGAAAAGGCCAAAACCGGCGTCTTCCTAAGCGTCCTCGGGTTCGGCGCGGGCAACACCAGCGACGGCACCATGGAGCAACTCGCCGATCACGGAAACGGGAACTACTCGTACATCGATAACGAGCGCGAAGCCCAGAAAGTCCTCGTCGATCAGATCGGCGGCACACTCGTCACCATCGCCAAAGACGTCAAAGTCCAGGTTGAGTTTAATCCCACCAAGGTCGCGGCCTATCGCCTCATCGGTTACGAAAATCGGATGCTCGCCGCTGAGGACTTCAATGACGACACCAAGGACGCTGGCGAGATCGGCGCCGGCCACACCGTCACGGCGCTCTACGAGATTATCCCCGCCGGTTCCGAGATTGTCCCCGTCGCCGATGGCCTCCGCTATCGCGAGCCTGGCAAACTCACCGATGCCTCCCAAAGCGGAGAGCTCATGACCGTGAACCTCCGCTACAAGAAACCCGATGGAATCGAGAGCACTCCCATCAAGACTCCCGTCGCCGATCCCGGAACGAGCATCATGGACGCCTCCGAGGACTTTATGTTCGCGGCATCCGTTGCCGGCTTCGGGTTACTTCTTCGCGACTCCAAGTATAAGGGCATGATGAG
>JAUIJJ010000111.1 GCA_030431385.1 bacterium
ACTATGCGCAAGTCAACCATCACCAAGCTCGTCACCAGTGGCGTCATCGGGCTGATCGCTCTCCTCGTACTTTCCTCCGCACTCTTTAGCGTCGATCAGTCGGAACAGGCGATCATCACCCAGTTCGGCAAGCCGCAGGATTCAGTCATCAGCGATCCCGGGCTCCATTGGAAGACTCCGTTTATTCAGGAAGTCCGCCGATTCGACAAGAGGTTGCTTTCATGGGACGGCAGCCCCAATCAGATCCCGACCCTCGGCCGCGAGTTCATCCTCGTCGACACGACCGCCCGCTGGCTCATCGATGAGCCGCTCACATACCTCCAGACAGTTCGCGACGAACAAGGCGCGTCCACGCGCCTCAACGACGTGATCGACGCGGCGGTTCGCAATCACATCTCCAAGACTAATCTGGAGGAGATCGTGCGCTCGAAGGATTGGAAGATCGACGAATCTGCCGTGGACGAGATTCTCTCCCAGCGCGACGACGTTGAACTGACCGCACCGGTGAAGCTCGGTCGCGAGGAGCTTACCCGGCGGATCCTCGAAGACGCCCGCGAGCAGGTCAGTCAATACGGCATCAAGCTCGTCGACGTCCGCCTCAAGCGCGTGAACTACGTTCAGGAAGTCCGTACGAAAGTTGAGGAGCGGATGATCTCTGAGCGTGAGCGCATC
Source organism: bacterium (assembly GCA_030431385.1). Lineage (GTDB taxonomy): Bacteria > Sumerlaeota > Sumerlaeia > SLMS01 > SLMS01 > JAUIJJ01. Next base: position 673 of record JAUIJJ010000111.1, read on the forward strand.
GCTGAGCAGTTCCGTTCCGAAGGCCGCGGCCGCAGCGCCGAGATCATCGGCGAGATGCAGCGCGATCTCTCCGAGATTCGCTCGGAAGCAAACCGCCAAGCCGAGGAAATCCGAGGCGACGCGGATGCGCAGGTGACGAAGATCTATGGCGAATCCTACGGCCAGGATTCTGAGTTCTACTCGTTCTTTAGAACCTTGGAAAGCTACCCCGATACGATCCGGGCAAACACCACCTTGATGATCGGGGCCGACTCTGAATTCTATCGCTACCTGCAGGACGTCGGCGCACCGACCGGCTCGGCCTCACCGACAATCGTCGAACCAGAGACAGTCGAAGTCGCCGAGTAACTCCCAAACCGAAAAGCCACCCGCCGCGCCGACCAACAATCGGCGCGGTGGTTTCTTTTTTAGCTCTCGCACGCTCTCTGTTGGTACTCGATAATCTCAGTAATTGTGGGTTCGTCACCGTTGAGCGGACACGATTTGTCCCGCTTGATTTTCACCTCGCGGAACTTCATCGCCAGGCCGTCGAACAGTAGCAGCCGGCGAACTAGCGTGTCGCCTTTCCCGAGTAGCAGCTTGATCGCCTCGGTCGCTTGCAGGCTCCCGATGACCCCCGGGATCGAGCCGAAGATTCCCGCTTCCTGGCAACTCGGGATCAGGCCCTCGGGCGGTGGCTCAGGGAACAGGCAGCGGTAGCAGGGCGAGTCCTCCGCGCCATCGTTTGGGAACACGGACAGTTGCCCCTCGAAGCGGAACATCGCCCCGCTGATGAGTGGCTTGCGAAAGAAATAGCAGGCGTCGTTCACGAGAAACCGCGTCGGGAAATTGTCACTGCCGTCGACCACCAGATCGACCGGAGCGAAGAGCCGCTCGACGTTCTCCGCGCTCAACCATTCATTGTGCGCGTGGAGCTGTATGTCGGGATTCAGCTGCCGCACGGCCTCTTCGGCAGAAGCCACCTTGCTCTCCCCGATGCGGTCCGTCGTGTGAATGATCTGTCGTTGAAGATTCGAGAGATCGACCCTGTCCGCATCGACGACATCAATCGCGCCAACACCGGCAGCCGCCAGATAGAGAATCACCGGCGAACCAAGCCCACCGGCACCAATCACCATGACCCGGGAGTCGAGCAACTTGCGCTGCCCCACCCCGCCGACCTGTGGCAGAATGATATGGCGAGCGTAGCGCTGTAGCTCGTCGTCGGTAAATTTTTTCGCTGTCATCGGGGGTTACTCGTCGAAGCGCGATTCCAAGTACTTGAAGGCTTCGTCAATCGGCTCGGCTTCACGCTTGATGGTGCGGCGCTTGCCCTTACCGCCACCAACGCCGGTCCCTTCCTTCACGCCGCCTTCTTCCGGAATCTTGTTCACGGCGACCATCGCCGGGCGTAGAATCTTGTCGTGGAGCGTATAGCCCTGACGCATAACCTGCACGACGATTCCGTCGGGCTGGATCGGGTCCTCGACAGTCGAGACGGCATCATGCAGCTTCGGGTCGAATGGCTCGCCAAGCGGGCTGAGCGGGACCAATCCGTTCTGAGCGAGCGTCTCGGAAAACTCCCGATAGATCATCGTCACGCCCTTGATAATCGAGTCTGGATCCTGCGACCCTTTGATCGATTCCATGGCGACACTGAAATGGTCGAGCACCAAGAAAAGTTGATTGAGAAGCGACTCCGCAGCGAGCTTTCGCATCTCATCTTTTTCGCGCTCGCTACGCTTTCGGATATTCTCGGTTTCCTGCTGAGCCTGAGCGATGCGTTCCTTCGCCTGCTCGACCACGCGCTTGGCGTCGTCGCGGGCTTTCTGCGAAACCTGCACATCTGACTGAAGGCGGGTCGCGCGCGCCTCAAGCTCGGCGATTCTTTTTTCTTTTACTTCTAATTCTTTTTCGAATTGTTCGAGCTTTTTAGCCGATTCCGCTTCATTTTTTTCGAGCTCGGCGATCCGAGCCTTGGAAATCGCATCATCGACGGCGGCCGATCTGGCCGCTGGTGGGGGGTCGCTCGGAGGCGGTTCGACAACCTCACCTTCGGCACCTGAAGGGACCGCCGACAGCAGCTCGTGCTCGGCGCGTCCTAACGAGAATCGCCTACGGCGGAGCTGGTATTGCTGCCGTCGGCGCTTCAGAAGATGAGCAGGAACCTGTGGGTTTACGGGCTTCTGTTCGTTCGCAGAATTTTGACCCGTTTGTTCGCTTTCCATGAAGCTTCCCAATCGTCGTGACCTTCACTGGCAAGAGCGTCGCAACGGTGCTTGATCGCTGGCAAGGAAAACCGGAAGCGGCGCGAAGGCAATCGACCGCCGGATAGGGGCCGAGTGTCGCAGTTTGCCACACCTCATTTTGAGCGCCGAGTCCGGATTTGCACCAACCAGCCGCCTACCTTCACGCCCGTCCGGTGTCAGCAGACGCCGCAGATCACAAACGGGAGGTCCGGCCCATGCAGGCTCCTTCGACCATGAGCAAACTTCATAACCCGGCAGAGGCATGGTGGACCGGCATCGCCGCGCGCGATCATCAAACCGCTACAACACTCCTCCAGGCAGAAAATGCCGGAGGACGACATCAGCAGTCAGTTTACGAACTCTTCGCCGAAATGACGGAGAAAGATGGCCATCTCTACGCCGTCTTGCAAACGCGCCTCAATGGCCTGCTGGGTCTCCCCCGGCGGGTCATTGCCGCATCCACGACACCGGCGGCCCGCGAAGCCGCTTCTCTTGTCGAGCAAGTCCTCGCGAGTTTTCCGCGCATCGACGACTTCCTTCGCGCACTCCTTGACGGCATCGCGAAGGGCTTCGCCGTCGTCGAGATCGAGTGGACCTACGACGCTTCGGGCAGGCTTGTCATCTCCGACTGGATGGCGCATCCGCAGGAATGGTTCGCGTTTTCATCCACGGGAAAGCTCCTCCTCCTTTCACCGCCATTTGAGTCCGCAGGTCAGCCCACCGATTCCCCGCCGCCCATCACTGCACCGGGACGACACGCCAACATCCCTCGCCGTCACCTCACCCCGCCGGAGCGCAAATTCATCGTGCTGCGCTTCGGTGCCGACTGCCGAAACCCCTGGGGCCGGGGCCTGCTCTGGCATGCCTACTGGCTGTACTGGTTCAAGAAGAACTGTCTGAAGTTCTGGGCGATCTACAACGAGAAGTACGGCTCTCCCACCGCCATCGCGACCTACTCGCCGGGAACTCCCGAAGAAGAACGCGAGAAGCTCCGTGACATCCTCTCGGCCCTGCAAACCGATACCGGCGTCGTCCTTCCCGAGAGCATCGAATTGCGGCTCCTCGAAACGGCGAAGGGCGGGGAAGGGCGCAGCTATCGCGAGTTCCTCGACTGGTGTAACGACGAGATCAGCAAGATCGCCCTCGGCGCGACACTCACCAGCGGCGAGGGAAGGCGCAGCGGTTCCCTCGCGCTCGGAAGTATCCACGAGCTTGTGCGTCAGGACTATATCGAAGCCGACGCGCGCCTCCTCGAAGAGACGATCAACGGGACGCTCGTGCGCTGGCTGTGCGAACTGAATTTCGGCGCGAGCGACAATGCCCCTCGGCTCATGCTGGAAACGGAAAGCCCCGAGGACCTCAACCGCCGCATCGAAGTCGACCGCGCGTTGCTCGGCCTCGGCGTTCCGCTTCCCCTCGGTTACTTCCACCAACGCTACGGCCGCCCCGCCCCCACCGCCGAGGAGGACACACTCCGATTCGACGACGCAAACTTCTATCAATACCACCTGCAATTCGGCGTGCTCACAATCAACGAAGTCCGCCAGCGGCTCGGCATGGAGCAAGTCCCCTGGGGCGACGAACGAACCGCAGCCGGAGGCCCTATTCCGCCCGCAGCATCCGGCTCGCCAGAGGACAACGGACGCCAAATCCGCTGAACCAAAACCCAAAATCATCCCAAGGAGGTTGATCATGAATTTCCCTGAACAGGAAATCGAACTGGAGGTGTTCCGCACAGGAGACTACGGCCCGCGCGGCGCGTTCTCCGAGGAAGATCTCGAACGAATCGCCACCGACTACAATCCGTCGGACCATGAAGCGCCGGTGACGCTCGACCACGATCAAACCGGCCCCGCGCACGGTTGGGTGAGTGGCCTGCGGCGCATCGGCGATCGGCTCCTCGCACGGCTGTCGAAGGTCAGCCCAACGCTCGCCGAGTCGCTGCGGAACGCAACGTTCCGAAAGCGCAGCATCGAGCTCTACCGCAAGTTCCCCGAAACCGGCCGCTCCTACCTGAAAGCGGTCAGCTTTCTCGGCGCAGCGGCACCCATCGTGAAGGGTCTGCGAGATCCGATCTTTAGCGGCGACCCGGACGTCGAGACGATCTCGTTCACAGAGGACTTTCCCAACTTCGCAGCCGAGGCTCGCGACGAGCTGATCCGCCGCGGCTGCTGGAAGCCGGAATGGGAAGCCGCGGGCCTGCTCGATGTGTTCAGCGCCATCGGCGATGCGCCAGCCAGAGATGCGCTCCTTGGCCTCCTCGAAAAGCTGGGCAACCCCGTCTCGTTCGGCCAGGTGGATCGCTCCGGCGGCCATGAGACAGAAGCGCAATTCAGCGAGTCCCTCGTCGGCGGCTGCTCCGACGCTTCCCTCGAACGTCACCGCCGTGCGACGGAACTCCTCCGCGCCGCGCCACAAATGGACTACCGGGAAGCGCTCATCCGCGCCAATTCCTGACCACCAACAACCTAACGAAAGGAACGACGAAATCATGTCCAACTACGTGCTCGACAAATCTTACCGGGTCGCCAACGCCAACGGTATCGGCGCAGGGCTGGCGGTGGTTCGCACGGCCAACGTCGGCGAATGCGATCTCCCCGCCGGCGCCAACGCGGCGGCGGTGCTCGGCATCACAACCCACAGCCAGACACGGCAGAACAGCTACATCGGGGTCCGCCGACTGGGAATCGTTTCCGCAGTCGCCGCCGGGGCCATCGCCGCCGGCGCGGAAGTCGTCGCCGCCGACGACATCGGGCGTATCACTCAGGCCACTCCCCCTGCCTACAACTTCGGCGTCGTCGGCAATGACAACGCCGTCCAGATCGATTGGATCGACCGCGCCAGCTTCTCCCTCAACACGGAGATCGCTCTCGTGGACCTCGGAGCCGATCAGACATTCGAGTGGGACGCCGATGCCGGGCTGCTGCGGCTCTACCTCACCACGAACAGCGGCGACACGATCACCATGACCGCTGCCGAGTTGATTGAGGCGATCAACGGCGACGCCGACCTGTCGAAGATCATCCGCGCCTCAAACTACTCCACCAGCGACGGCTCCGGCACGTTGACCGCCGAGCAAGCCGACGCGACTTCTCCCTCCGCAGGCACGAATGTCATCGGCGTCGCGGAGCAGGCTGCCATTCAGGCCGGCGACATTATCGACGTCTTTCTCACCCTCTAGTCAGAGCAACCAACCCCCAGATAAAGGAGTCCGCCATGCCGGATACGTCCACGGTTCACTTCGATGTGGCGCTTACAAACGTCAGCATCGCCTATCGCAACAAGGCGTTCGTCGCCTCGCAGATTTCGCCGCAGGTTCTCGTGCGCAAACAGAGTGACAGGTACTTCATTCACGACAGCGGTCGCGACAGCTTTCGGAGCACGGCGGATGGTCGCGCTCCAGGAACCGAGGCCAGCGAGGTCGACTTCGCCCTCAGCAGTGATTCCTACTATTGCGACGACCACGCCCTTGAATCCGCGATCCCCGACGAGGAGCGCGACAACTCCGATTCGCCTCTCATGCCGGAGATTGATCGGGTCGAGTTCCTGTCCGACAAAATCCTACTCAACGCAGAGATCAACCTCGCCGCGAAGCTCCGCGATTCCTCCGCCATTCCCTACCTCGACCTTTCCTCTGGCTCGAAGGAATGGGACAACAATAGCAACGATCCCGTCGCAAATATCGAAACCGCGAAACAGGCGATTCTCGATGCAGTGCAGGTTCTGCCCAACACGCTGGTGCTTCCCTTCGCCGTCTACACGGCCTTGCGCAATAACACCAACATCACCGACAGGGTGAAGTATTCCAACCTCGGCGTTGTCGGCACGGATACGCTCGCAGAGCTGTTCGACGTCGAACGCGTTCTGGTCGCACGAGCGGTCCAGAACATCGCCCCACGAGGCCAGGCTCCCGATATGGAACCGGTTTGGGGGAACGACGCGTTGCTCCTCCACGTTCCCGAGCGAGTTTCCCTCAAGAGCGTCGCGCCCTCGCTCAGCTTTGTCTGGTCCCAGGCCGCCGGAAGCAGCCACGGCCACAGCGTCCAGACCTGGCGCGAGGAACGCCGCAAGGCGACAATGGTGCGTGTCCAGAAGTACTACGACCAGAACCTTTTACAGGTTTGGTGTGTAAGGATAATATTTTCAACAATCCCCGTCTTGAGATGGATAGAGCATTTTCCGTGTTCGTTGACCTCGATCAAGTCTACGATCTGTGAAATTGCAGCTTTCAAACCAAGTCGTAGCTCTTCCTCTGGCTTGTCTGCTACATGGGCCCGAAGTGCCTGTGTCATCTTTCGCCGAAACTCTATCCCATCATCCCCGTTAGATCTCGCTGGGTCATTCAGAAGTTCACACTCTTCATCCGTGGGATCGATTACAAACAAATAACGATACCTTTTACCAGCCGACTGTATTAGTTGTCGAATGCTCTCTAAAACAGGGGAAACCAGCACCGCCACATTTCCCGTTGCATCGGTCAACTTCTTCTGGTCACTCACCATCGAGGCGAGTGTTGACTTCAGCTCCTCGTATAGCTCCTTTTTCTTTCCGATGGCCTCTTCTAATGCGAATGCGACATTGCCAGTAGAGTCGGCGTAACGATTGACTAGAACAGCGATTCTCTGCTCCTCGATTTCTAGTTCCTCTGTTACTTGCTTTATCTGGACACTAAGGCTCTGATGCACTTCCGAGTTCCTAGAATTGATGTCGCGGACAATAGAAGCGATGTGCCCTGTGCTGAGGGTGTCGTGGAGCCGAGAAAGAACACCAGCCTCCAGTTGATCCACTCTGACCGTAAACTTATTCCGGCAAGCAGACTCTCTCCGGGACGAACAATAGTAGCGAGCATATCTCTGTGAGTCCGATTTCGAACGAATTGCGTACGACTTCCCACAATGTGGACAGCGTAGGATGCCAGTGAACAGGTTCCCTGCTTTTCCTGATGCTCGACGCTTCTCCAACGACTGCGGGAGGGCAAGATCATCCATTACGGATGCGACTTTGCGCCAGAGTTCATCATCTATAATCGGCGGATATGGGTATGAAGTCCCGTATTTTGTCACCTGTGACCCATCTACATAAGTCTTTCGTCGGAGCATATCGGCGACGGTATTGGAGTACCAAGTCGGCTTGATTTCTCCCTTCAAGCTCTTCGGTCTTCGCTTCTTGGAAGTCGGGCCTTTGACTTGTTCCTTGTTCAAAGTCTTCGCGATAGATCCAATGGAATGTCCGTTTGCGCACATCTTGAAGACTCTTCGGACGACAGCCGCCCGTTCCTCATCTACAACAACTTCTCCTCCTGCAATTCGCATGTAACCATAGACTAGTCGGGGAGCCGCTTTGTTTTGACGAGCACGACGCTCATATGATTCACGAAGGCGCTCTGCTTTTTTCGTGTTCTCTCGATGGCCAAGATACTGCTGAAGGAAAACCTTCAACTGATCGTCCGATGAGCGAGGATCGATCACCGCCCCAGTCGCGGTTAGGACGATCTGGAGGTTCATATCCCAAAGCTGGGATAGCTTTGCGATGGCTGCGAATGGCGACTCCCTCGATAGTCGATCAGAGTCCTCCACAATAAAATGAGAAATCTGGCCGTGACTTGACACGAAGCGTATAGCTTCCCCCAACTGCTGATCGAGATTGCTGGTTTTGTACGAACTTACCGCGTGATCCGCAAAGGTGCGAACTATCTCGACCCCATTTCGATTCGCCCAATCACGAGCCAATTGGAGTTGACGCTCGATGGATGATTCATCTTGCAGTTCGGAGGAATATCGAGCGTACGCAACGCCCATTCGGGTTGATTCTCCATTTGGGGTCTTTTTGGACATAGCGCACCGTAATCTTGTGATTGCACAACCTGATACCAACACTTCCCCAGAAGGCAATTCCAAAGTCGATGAATTTCCAAGTCCTTTGCACACCTACGCGATTTGGCTTGGTGACTAGTCATTCCAAGCCAAGTAGGTCCCAAATGCCCGGTACGGGACTGGTACATTCTCCTGTGTTCTTCTCCTCTCCCCGCGTACTACAGGTTCATATTCCTCGCTTGAAATCACCTGAAAAGTGAACTCTCCGGGTCTCGATCCTCCTCCATGATGTCGATTCTTAGGAGAATGAGACTCACCTGTCGGTCAGTTCTTCGCCGAAGCAGGCTTCCGTGGCTGAAACTTCCGAAAGGTCATCAACGGTTTTGCTGATTCACTCCCCATGGGGAAATGCTCAGATCGTGATCCACTTTCTGAATGACTTCGATTCCGAGATAAAAATGCTCTAGCGAGATATGGGTTAAGTGATCCTTATGCCACAGACCAAGATCTACTTCACTCGCGCAGGCATCTCATCACTCAGTCTGAATCTTTGCTTTCGATTTGCAGGGTGTCCGGGGCAAATGCGGATTGGCTCCTCAGTCCTCACAATGACAGGGAAACGTGTAGTAAAGAAGTCCAGAATGCGGCTTGCCTGCATTTTATGAGCTAGCCCACACTTGTCGCGTACTTGTTCGACTCCCAAGGAGTAATCCTCGCGATCCTGCAAAACGAGGAGGATGTAGCGAAGAACACGAACATACGGGGCAATCTTGAACTTCTTCTGGTTGGCTCCCCATTCCTCGAAGTTGCGAATAACCTCTCTGTACTCCGGCCTGAGTTTATCCTTGGACGTATCAGGGATCGCCGTGGTGCTACCCTCAACTATTTTGATCATAGCTTCCATCTTCCCCAGTCGATTTTGGAGGACCTCCTTGTCGGAGATGTTCCAAATGTACGCCGTTTCCAATCGATGTCGATAGTCCGAGGGGTATCTTGTAGCCACATACCTGACGAATCCCGTGGACCAAGTTATCTCCTGAGACCTTCCTCGCGGAATTCCACCCGCCAGATAACCTTCAAACTCGGGATTCTTAGGGAGACTGGACGTGTGACCGTATATAGTTAGTGATGGGGAGGGGGGTATAAAAGCGGTATCCACAGAATCCGATACGGGAGCAGCGACCTCTGGGAGCGGATCGAGACTATCGAGTCGGTCACGGATTTCAGCGATTTCTTCGTTGGAGATCGTAGATGGCTGTATCTCTGCAACATACTGATCGATCTGCTCTCGGGTGTAAGTGTTGCGGTATCGACAGAGATTACCAGTCGTTC
>JAUIJJ010000112.1 GCA_030431385.1 bacterium
GCTTTCGTAAGTCGAGCATTTTCAGTTATGAAAAACTTCCGGACGGGAAAGGCCTCGTCCGAAGGATTCAGAGAACGAGAGAGAAAATGGCGAAATGTGTCGGAAAAAGTGCAGATTTGAGGGTGGGTGGCGTCCGGAAGTTTTTGGGAAGACCGCGGCGTCTCATGCGCCGCAAATCCGCGCCAGGGGCGGGCGGGAGCGGGTGGGCGTGAAAAAACCCCGCTAAGGGCGGGGTTTTGGGGGAGAGAGCTTCTGTTGAAAGCTGATGGTGGAGGCGGGGGGAATTGAACCCCCGTCCGTGATGCTTTCAAAACTGGCGTCTACAGGCTTAGTAACCTATTTAAGTCTCGCCCGAGGGGGAGGCGGGTTACGCACCGTCCTCGAGCCAGCCGGGATTTAGTGTCGACATGAACCGCGCCCGGCGGAGCTTTCCATGCCCAAGCCCGTAGAGTCGGCGCTCTTAACAGGGCCACGGGCCCGATCCTGTCAGAGCGTCGCGGCACTAGGCCGCGAGGGCCAACTGTGAGTCGGCAGTTATTAGTTGTGCCACGCGTAGTTTAACGAGTTGGGCGTAACCTTGCTCGGCCTGCAGCCAATCCCGATCGACACCTCGTCGAAACCTGTCGCCCCCACAAATGGGTCGGTATGGTGCGTTCCACTGGTGTCCTGCTGCCAGCGGAGTCGAGGAACATACTGCAAGTTTCCCGCCAAGCAAGGGATACTTTCCCTGAGATCGGAAATCTTCTCCCCGATTGGTCGCGAAATTGTCTTGTGGGGGAGGTCGCCTCCGAACATTGTGGTGAAAAGAATTCAAGGATGGACGACTGTGGCTGGAGAGTGTCCTGATTGTGGTGAATTTGTAGAACCGGGTACCGTTGAGTGCCCATTTTGCGGTCATGCCTTTGCCCCCACGGAGGAACCGGCCGCAGCGGAGTCCCATTCCCTCACAGGCTCCGAGGCATTTCTCGAACAATGGCACGCCCAGTTCGAGGAGCGGCGGCTGTACGTCGCGCCAGAACTGGCAGAACGCGCTCGACAGTTGCTGTCCACGCCTAAGGAGGAAGTGCGTCGGACGAGCGCTGTTTTCGCGGACTTGGTAGGCTTCAGCAAGGCGAGCCTCGGCAAGAGTCCTGAAGATATCTCGCTGGTGATCCGGAAGTTTCACCAACTCGCGCTCGACGTCACGACGCTGTACCGCGGCTTCGTGGTCCGGTTTCAGGCGGACGGAATCTTTCTCATCTTCGGCGCGCCGATGGCCTACGATGCCGACACGATGAACGCCGTATTGGCGGCGCGAGAGATCGTCCAGCGGGTGACCGAGATCACCTGGCCAGATGGCGAGCCGCTGGCTGCTCGCGGAGGCGTCGGCACCGGGCGCGTCCACATGACAATCCAGACCGGCGGCGGCGAAGCGTTCCTTCTGATTGGCGACTCGATTAACCTCGGGGCGCGGCTCGAGGCAAAAGCTCCCCACGGTGGGGTACTGGTCTGTCGTGACACAGCCAAGGTGATTCATGGTCGTTTTGCCATGGAGGAAACCGAGCCGCTCGTTCTAAAAAACATGAGCGACGATTATCGCGCGATGATCTTGAAGGAGGAACTCCACGATGACGTTCCTCGCGTCGCGTTAGAGGTTGGCTACGTCGGTAGAGAGGCCGAGTTAGAAACGCTCACGAATCACATTTCCGCACCCGGGTTTGTCACTGGCGAGCTCTGCGGCGAGGCCGGTATCGGCAAGACTCGAATGATGCGCGAACTCGCGTCGAAGATGTCGGCCACTCACGCTTTCGTGATTCTCGAAAACGTACCGCACGGCCAGAACATTCTCCTCTACCCGCAAATGCGGTGGTTGAGGGAAAGGCTCGGTATCCGTGCCGGTGCCAGTGACACGGAAATCAACGACGCTATCAGCAGGTTTTTCTACAGCAAGAGCGGCGCACTGAACATCGAAGACTCGGTGTTGGCTGGTTACGTCTTGGGGCTGCGCCATGCGGTTGATTTGCTCCGTCAGCAGGACCCGAAGCAACTTCGTGAAAACCTGTTCCGGTTCTTCGTTGATCTGTATCGTTCCGAAGCCGAGGGCCGCGAGTTGATCATCGTCGTGGATGACATGCACTGGGCGGATGTGCTGACGACGCGCTGGGTGAAGTGGCTGCGCGGGCAGCGACCCGACAACACCAAGCTACTCATACTCACCCGCTCCGAAGTCTCCGAAGAGGAGACGGAGATCGTCACCGAAGTCGACTACGACTTTACCATCGATTTGAAGCCGCTCGATGAAGAAGGTCGGAAGGCGCTGCTCTCTCAGATTTTTGGGGAGGGAGACGAACTCCCCGCCCGCGTCATGGACCTTCTAAAGAGAAGGGCTGGCGGCAATCCGCTCTATGAACTGGAGCTGACGAACGCGCTTCGCGAGATCGCAGCCGACCGTGGTGGGAACTATCCTGAGGAAGACGAACTCCCTCGTCTGCTCCCTGACTCGATCTGGCAGGTAATCCAGTGGCGACTCGATCGGTTGAATGATCGCACGCGACTGGTACTGCAAACCGGCGCTGTCTTCGGCATCGAGTTCCAGCGAAACCTCCTGGAGTTGTTGGAAGTCATTCGCGAGGGATTGAAAGAGAATCTGAAGGTTCTGCAATCGATGCAGTACTTCCAGGAGATTCACCGTTTGAGTGAAGAACTCCTTCGCTTTCAGCACGAAGTCACCCGCGACGTCGCCTACGAAATGATGCCGACGGAACAACGGCGAAAGATCCATGAGGAAGTCGCGGAATGCTACGAGAACACTAGCCAGCAGCCAGAGGCAGAAGTCTGCGAAGTCCTCGCATGGCACTGGACCCGTGCGGGGAACGACGACCGCGCTGTCCATTGGTTGCTGAAGGCATCGGATCGGCGGATGCGTCTCGGCGCGGCGTTGGAATCCATCGAAGCCGCCCGGCAAGCCATCGCCCTCATCGACAAATCAGGAAGCGACGAGCGATCAGCATTAGTAAAGCGGATGCGGCTTCTCGCAAAGATGGGAATGCAGCAGGTCAGCCTTGGGGACTTCAATGAAGCTGAAAAATCCCTGCGCGATTCAGAGGCCGCAGCGTCGAAGGCCGAGGCGGCTCCGGGCATTGCCGAGGCTCGTCTGTGGCTGGCGATCACCGCCTACCAGAGGGGCGAACTCGATCAGGCGGACGCGCTTTTCGACAAGTGCGAGAAGCTCGTTCAAACGCCCAATCTTGAACGGCTGTATACGCGCTGGCTTCTCGGCAAAGCGTTGATCTCCGCGCAACAGAATCGACCAAAAGACGCCGACGAGTTTTACCAAACCGCCGAGAAGGTCGCTCTCGACAAGAAGGACTCGCAGACTCTATCTGACGTCCTCAACAACCGCGGTCTGATCGCGTGGGGGAGCGGCATGCGAGATAAGGCGCGCGAAATGTGGGAGCGCGCGCTGCCTCACCGCGCGGACGTTGCGGACCTCGCCGGCAAGACGATCACGCTGATGCATCTCGCCGTGTTGCATCACGACGCTGGCGAGACGAACGAAGCGCTGCGTCGATACGAGGAAGCCACCGAGTTGGCAACGCGCATTGGCCATCGGCAGGCGCTGGCTGCGCTCACCATCAATCGTGCAGATTTATTCAAACAATTGGGTCGCTACGGCGATGCGGCGGAAGAAGCGTCGCGGGCCGTGGAGGCGAGCGCGAAGGTCGGGGACAAGCGACTCGGTGCCTACGCCGAAAACAATCTCGCGCAAGCGTTGCTCGGGCTGGATCAGAGGCGCGAAGCAATCGTTCACGCCAAGCGAGCGAGTGATCTCCTGGAGGGCGCAGGCGATTCAGAAGCCGAAGTCGCGATTTCACTCACGCTCGTTGAAGCCGAGTTGGAAGACAAGGAATCCGCCGAGAAGTTGCGGCATCGTCTCGACAAACTCCAGCTCGAGATCGAAAATGTCGAGTCCCTGACGAAGCTCAAACCGAGGGTGCTCAGAGTTCGCGCACTGCTTGTCCGAAAGCTGGGAGACGATGCGAGCGAGGCGCTCAAGAACGCTCAAACCTGCGCCGAAGAACTTAACGATGCTGGTCAGTTGGTATTGTTGCGCGAGCAGTTCGGAGAGGTTTAGGTAGCGCACGCGATGTATGTCTTCGTCTCCTACTTTTGGGTCGTTTTTTATCTCGTGCTCTCCGTCTACCTCCTATTCAAATTCCATCGAGTGATCGTTCTCCCCAGCCCCGACGGTAAAGGAATGGCATTTGCCGAGAGGTGGTACTTTGGGCCAGTGTTGTCCGCCCTTAGCTTCGCATGGATTCTTGGTGCCGTGTTCATTGGCGAAGACCTCAGCATATCGAGTCCATGGTTACACCTGATCGGTTCTACTCTGTTTAGTTTGCTGGTAGGTCCAGTTTACTGGGTTGTTTTCTGGTATTGCATTATTGAAGAGTGGATCTCATACGTAACCTTTTGGGTTTATCGAGTGACGTACGGGGCTGATGAAGCACGGTTCACGCTTCGGGACGGTCACTGGGGAGTGGAAATGGAGATGCTTTGGGCTCCAGATTCGAGCAAGCTCTACATCGTAAACTACCACGACATTTTCACTCGGAAGTATGTGATCGATCTGGCAACGTGGAACCCAAAATGGAATGGAAAACTGTTCTATCTTCCACCGGGCGATGAGAATCGATTATTGAAGGCAGAAACTGGTAAGAGGACGGATCGATACCACCGTTTTACTCCAGAAGATTAAGAAGAACTGTTTTCAAGCTACGGCTTTAATCTGGATGCTCCTAATGAACCGATTCCCGGAGCACCGCTGGGCGAGTACCACCCGTTCGCGGTGAAGTTCTTTCAAGAGGAGATTACTTGGCATGAAAAAGTGAAAGCCGAAGGTGGACTTCCCTGATTGGATCACTGAAGACAATTCGTACAGTATAGTACAATGATCCCCCGAAAGCGGCTGCTCCCGGGGGATCACTAGTTGTTAGTCTTTTGCTGAGCGATTACCCGCAACCGCCGTCTTTGAACATTTCAGCTGCAGCAGCTTGCATTTCTTCCGGTGTGGGATCGGCGATGTGAGTCGCGAGGCCCCAATGATGGCCGTAGGGGTCCTTGAGGAGGCCCCACCTGTCGCCCCAAAACTGATCGCCGAGAGGCATCACAACTTCACAGCCAGCGCCGACGGCCTGCTGCCAAAGGGCGTCAACATTATCGATATAGAGGTGAACGGTGAAAGTGGTGCCGCCGATTCGATTGGGCGAAGCTGGCCCCATCGGCATTCCGAAGTCCTCGCTGATCATGAATCGTGAGTCCCCGATCTGCATGTCTGCGTGCATGATTCTGTCGTCGCCCGGCATCGATGAACGCATGTTCTCCACCGCGCCGAAGGCTTTCTTGTAGAACTCGATCGCCTCTGCTGCTTTGTCGATACAGAGATAGGCGGTGATCGTGTGGTACCCTTGCGGGATGGGATTGACTTGACTCATGGCAATGCTCCTGCCTGTGAAAGTTGGTCGTGGTAAACTGCATCCTCAGTAGCGCGGCGCGTGGAATCAAGCAGTTATTGGATCGGAATTCCGGTTGTTCTGACGACGCGGTGCTTTACAACACGCAGTTCCTGAAATAGACTCACCTTCAGGTAATCTCTTTGAGAAAGTAGCCGTGATGGACCCCAACGAATCAGTATTCAATGATCCCGAAGCAGTCGAGGAGCAGCTCAGCCTGCCGTCGGTCGTTTCGTATAGTTTCGTGGGGCCGTCATCCCCGGCGTATCATGCACGCGTCGAGGCAATCGTGACGAGTGTGGCAGGAGACGAGAACATCCACGCACGGTCGCAGGTTCCCAGCCGAAAGGGAAACTACACCGCCTATCGGTACGACGTGTTTCACACCGTTTTTCAGGACGTCGAGCAAATCTACAAGCTGATCGGCGCCCTCGAGGGCACCAAGTTCGTCATCTAGCTCCCGCCGCGCCTAGTGCCAGCGGGGATGATGTTCTGCGGTCTCGTTTACGAATTTATCGCCTGACATCCAAAAGCGCTTGTTGCGATACGAACAGCCACCTTCCTCGATATGCTTCACGAACTCGTCGCGGAAGCACTGAATGGCGGAGCCGACGGGCCAGGCCGATGCATCGCCGAGTGCACAGATGGATTTGCCACTAATCATGCCGGTGTTCGGCTTACCTGTTCCAGCGATTGATTCGAGAGTTTCCAAGTCGGCCATCGTCGCGCCGCCATTTTCGATGCGCATAAGGATCTTGTGCATCCACGCAGAACCTTCGCGGCAGGGTGTGCACTGGCCGCAGCTTTCGTGACGATAAAACGCGCTCAGGTTTGTCACCGCCCAAACCGGACAGACCGTGTGATCGAGAACCATCACCGCAGCTGAGCCGAGGAAACTGCCGGCTGCGTTGACGCCTTCCATGGACATGACTGTATCCAATTGGTGGGGGAGCAGCCAAGGCACCGAGGAGCCACCGGGGATCACGAACTTCACATCGTGATCGTTCCTGATACCGCCACAATAATCGTAAATCATCTCGCGAAGCGTCACCGTCATCGGAAGCTCGAGGACGCCTGGCTTCTTGACATGGCCGGAAACCGAATAAAGCCGGAGACCCGTCGATCGCTCGTGAACGTAGGACTTAAACCAGTCCGCGCCTTTGGTGAGAATAAAGGGAACGGAGATGATCGTCTCGACGTTGTTAATGATCGTCGGCTTGCCGTAAAGACCGCTGACGGCGGGGAACGGGGGCTTGAGACGCGGGTAGCCGCGGTATCCTTCCAGCGAGGTGAGCAGCGCGGTTTCCTCGCCGCAGATGTATGCACCAGCACCACGGTGGACGTAGACGTCGACCTTCTTGCCGCTTCCGAAAATGTTGTCGCCGAGGAATCCGGCTTCGTATGCTTCGTCGATTGCCTGCTGCATGACCTTGGCTGACTTGTAGTACTCGCCACGGATGTAGATGTAGGCAGCCTCGGCTTCGATTGCGAGGCAAGTCGCGATACAGCCGTCGATGAGCGTATGCGGGCGCTGCTCCATGAGCGGGCGATCCTTGCAGGTGCCCGGCTCGGACTCATCGGCGTTAACTGTCAAGTAGCGCGGATGGACGTCCTTGGGGAGGAAACCCCATTTCACGCCAGTGGGAAAGCCTGCGCCGCCGCGGCCGCGCAATCCCGAATCTTTCACGACATTGATAATCGTCTCCGGCGCCATTTCGAGCGCCTTCTTGGATCCGTCATAACCGCCGCCCTTCAGGTAATCCTGAAGCCACTCGGTTTTGTTCTCCTCGATATTCGGGAGGTATACTTTGTCGAAGGTATCAACGGGCATTGAACGTATTCCTGAGGATCAGTCTGTGCTACTTATTCGCAGTTGGAGAGAATTTCGTCGATTCGTTCCGGCGTGAGATTGCCGTGAAGAGTCTCGCCCACGAGCATCGCCGGAGCTTCCGTGCAGGCACCGATGCACTCGACGGCCTCAATTGAAAAGCGGCCATCTTCGGAGGGTCCGTGCTTCGGGACGTTGTACTTCTCGCAGATATATGCAATGGCCTCGTAGGCGCCGCACACCGCGCAGCTGAGCGTCTGGCAGAAGGCGATGTGATGGCGACCTGTCGGCTTCTGTTGAAACATTGTGTAGAAGCTGACAACTTCATAGACTTCAGCGGCGGTGACGCCAACGACATCGGCGACCTCACGCATGGAGTCCTGCGAGACCCATCCTTCTTTTTCCTGCACCATCCAGAGGACAGGGAGGAGGGCGCTGCGGCGGTTCTCCGGCGGATACTTCGCGCAGATCTTTTCGATGTCTTCCTGACGGCCTTCAAGTACGGGCATGGGTGCTTTCTTTCAGGTGGTGTAAACTGGTACCAGCATTGGGCAGGAATAGAGCGGATCCAGCCCTACTGGTGCCATTTCGAGAATATCCCCATCGTAGAGTTCGAGCCGCCGGTTAGCCTCACAGAGCACGTCGGGCTGCGCGAGCTTCATGAACTCGTCAGCAGTAGAGACATGTCTTGAAAGCAGCTCGCTCACAGAATCCCTACCGATCCACCTCGCCCATGACAGGGTCGAGGGAGGCGATGATGGCGACGATGTCGGCGATTGTATGCCCGATGCTCATCTGTTCAAGGCACTGGAGGTTGATAAAGGAAGGGCTTCTAATTCCCAGACGGTAGGCTTTCGGGCCGCCGTCCGTCTTGAGGAAGAAACCGAGTTCGCCTTTCGGTGATTCGATCGCGCTGTAAACTTCTGTCGGCGGAATCTTGAACCCTTCGGACGCGAGCAGGAAGTGGTGAATGAGGTCTTCCATGGACTTCTTCACGCGCTCTTTTGGCGGAAACATGATCTTGGGGTTGTCGATGTTGACTGGCTCGTTCTGGTGCTTGAGAAGGGCTTCGAGCGCCTGGTTGGCGATTTTCCAAGACTCCTTCATTTCCTTCATGCGGATGAGGTAGCGCGCGAAACAATCGCCCGCTGTTTCCGTCGGTACGTCCCAATCGAACTCTTCGTATGCAAGGTACGGTGTGTCCTTGCGGATATCCCAGTCAGCGCCGGAAGCCCGGAGCGACGGGCCGGAAAGGCTCATGCCGATCGCATCTTCCTTTGAAATGCGGCCAACATCGACCGTACGGCCGAGGAAGATCTCGTTCTCGTTAAGCATCGCTTCGAGTTCGGCCTGAGCTTCCAGGTACTGGTCTAGAAACTCGCGAACCATGCGATGCCACTCGGGATAATCCGCGCGGGCGACGCCGCCGACTCGCATGTAGCTAACCGTGAATCGTGCACCGGAAATCCACTCGAAAATGTCGTAGAGTTTTTCGCGCTGGGTGAATGACCAGAGGAAGACAGTCATGGCGCCAAGCTCAAGCGCGCCGGTTCCCAGCCAAAGCAGGTGAGCGGAGATGCGGGCTAACTCGCACAGGAGCGTCCGAAGGTACTTACAGCGAGCCGTTATCTCGAGCCCAAGTGCCTTCTCGCATGTCATCACAAACGCCGTATTGTTCGACATCGGCGCGAGGTAATCCATCCGGTCTGTGTAGGGAATGAACTGATGGAAGGTCTTGAACTCAGCGTGCTTTTCCTTGGCGCGATGGAGATAGCCGAGGTGTGAGGTCGCCTTGTTAATTGTCTCGCCATCGAGTTCCAGCACCACGCGCAACACACCGTGCGTCGATGGGTGCTGCGGACCCATGTTTAGGGTCATGCTTTCAATGCTGGTTACCGATGTCTCTACTACGCGCTTTTCAGCCATGCTATCCTCTTGCGGGTGAGGGAAAGGTTATCAGATGTCGGATCGTTGCTCGCGAATTCGGGGGACCAGATTCTCCGGTTCACCGGCGCGTGGTTCACTCGACCGCTTGAAGTAAAAGGACTTAACGCCACCGAGCGGGAAATCCTTCCGAAGCGGATGGCCTTCCCAGTCCTCGGGCATGAGGATCCGGCGAAGGTCTGGATGATTGTTATAGATGATCCCGAACATGTCGAACGCTTCACGCTCCATCCAATCCGCTCCGGGCCAGACGCTGGTGACCGATTCAATTGCGGCGTCGTCTTCGGGAATACCTGCGCGAACTCTCACGCGATGGGTGCGGTTGATTGAGTAGAGCTCGTAAATCGCGGTGTAGCGTGGTTCAGTGCCGAGCGCGGAGTTATCGATGGCCGTGTGGTAGCTCAGGAAGCTGAACTGAAAGTCCGGATCGTCGCGGAGCTTTGTACATACGCCGACGATTGCATCGCGATGGACATTGAGGACGACCTCGTTCTGCGCTGTCAGCTCGACGTCTTCGAACTGCTCGCCAAAGTACTCTGACATCTTGTTACGGATGAGGTCGCGAAGTTTTTCGAGATTAATTGCCAAGGAACACTCTCCAGATTTTTTACAGGTCGAGACTTAGAAAATCGGTTCGCGGCCGATCTTCTTTTGGAGTTGCATGATACCGTAGATCAGTGC
>JAUIJJ010000113.1 GCA_030431385.1 bacterium
ATCGATACGTGGGGAGTCGATTTCGCCCTGCTGGACGAAAGCGGCAGCGTAGTCGGTGACGCAGTAAGCTATCGCGACGAGCGCACCGATGGCGTCATGGAGGACCTGCTAACTCGGATCCCAAAAGAAGAAATTTTTCGAGCCACAGGAATTCAGTTCCTACCATTTAACACGATATACCAACTCGTGGCGGCGCACCGTGAGGACCCCGCAAAGTTTGAAAGAACATCCTCCTTCGTCATGATGGCAGATTTGTTCGCAATGCATCTCACCGGAAACGCTGCGGTGGAGTTCACGAATGCGACCACCACCCAACTCTTCGACCCTACCCGCAGAGAGTGGGCGTGGGAGTTAATCGACCGGTTGGGTCTTCCTCGCGGCATATTTCCGCGAGTCATCAGCACGGGCGAAACGATTGGAACTACGGGAGCTCAAGGCTCTGAGATCGCGGGAATCGAGGCAAGAATTCCTGTTGTCGCCGTCGCCAGCCACGACACCGGTTCCGCCGTCGCGGCCGTCCCCGCCAGTGAACCACGATTTGCATTCCTTTCGTGCGGGACGTGGTCCCTTCTCGGTACCGAGGTCGGCGAGCCTGTGCTTTCAGAAGAGGCACTCAGATTCAACTTCACCAATGAGGGTGGCGTAGAGGGAACCTTTCGCCTGCTGAAGAACATGATGGGCCTTTGGATCGCCGAGCAAGCTCGTGACAAGTGGGTGGAGGAAGGGACCGATATCCCTTGGGCGGAGCTTGTGTCGATGGCTGAGTGCTCGTCGTGCACCTCTCTCATAGATCCGGACGATCGCCGGTTTCTCTTCCCTAGTGATATGGTTAAGAAAGTCCTCTCGTGGTGTCAGGAGACGGACCAGCCATTGCCTCTGAATCAGGGAGATGTGCTCCGCTGTATCTTTCGGAGTCTTGCCCTGAAAACCAGAATACTGATGGAACAATTGGAAGAGCTCGCGGGAGTCGAGCTACCCGTTCTGCACATGGTTGGCGGCGGGACTCGCAATGCGCTTCTCTGCCAGTTCACTGCTGACGCACTGGAGCGTCCCGTTATCGTCGGACCGACGGAGGCTACCGCGCTCGGCAATGCTGGCGTTCAACTCATCTCCTCGGGGGCCATCGAAAACATCGCCCAGTTCCGAAAGATCGTATCACGCAGCATAGACCTTCTCGAATACGAACCTACGCAGGAAAATCAATTGAGCAGTCAGCTTCCCGCCTTTCGCCGGTTCCTCAACTCAACCACCACAGCTTAGGAAACACTGCCATGTCGCCAATTCAGTTCCACATTCGAAAGAATCCAACCGATCAGCAGGTGACGGAGAATTACGAGATCGCACGTGAGCGCTACGCGATGCTCGGCATCGATACCGAATGGGCGATGCAGGCGCTCGCGGCCATTCCGATCAGCCTTCACTGCTGGCAAGGTGATGACGTTGGAGGGTTTGAGAATCCCGACGCCACGCCAGGTGGGGGAATTGCCGTTACTGGGAACTATCCGGGAAAAGCGCGCACTATCAAAGAGCTGAGGCGTGATGTTGAAAAGGTCTTGAGTCTAATTCCCGGCAAACACCGGCTTAACTTGCACGCAATTTACGGGGACTTTGAAGGTCAGAAGGTGGAACGTGACTCGATCGCCCCGAAGCACTTCGAGTCGTGGGCCGCATGGGCGAAGGAGCACACAGCGGGTGTGGATTTTAACCCAACTTGCTTCGGGCATCCGAAAGCTGCGGACGGTTTTACCCTCAGCCATCAATCCCAAGGTGTACGCGACTTCTGGATCGAGCATTGTATAGCCTGTCGAGAGATTGGCGCTTACTTCGGCGAGCAGTTGAGCACGGCATGTATCACCAACGTTTGGGTCCCCGATGGCATGAAGGATGTCCCGGTGGATCGGCTGGGGCCCCGAAAGCGCTTGGCCGAGTCACTCGACCGAATCTTCGCCAAAGAGATCGACCCGAAGAAAAATCTCGATGCCGTCGAGAGTAAACTCTTCGGGATCGGTGCGGAGTCATACACCGTCGGCTCCCATGAATTCTATCTCGGCTATGCGATCCAGAATCACAAACTGTACTGCTTGGATGCGGGCCATTTTCATCCGACGGAAAGCATCTCGGACAAAGTCAGCGCGATCATGTGTCAGCTCGACGAGATGCTCCTGCACGTGAGCCGCGGGGTCCGTTGGGACTCGGACCACGTGGTCACTTTGAGTGATGAAGTCGTCGCCATCGCACAAGAGGTCGTGCGCGGGGGCTTTCTCGGTAAAATTCACTTCGGCCTCGATTTCTTTGACGCTTCCATCAATCGGCTCGCAGCTTGGATCATCGGTACCCGCGCGATGATCAAGGCGCTTCTCTCAGCGATGCTGGAACCGGCAGAGTTACTCGGGGACGCTGAGCGATCCGGCGACTACACCTCACGTCTCGCTTTGTTGGAGGAGTTGAAGACTCTTCCCATGGGCGCCGTTTGGGACCGCTACCTCGCTGGTCAGGGACTCGCGCCGGGTGCCGCATGGCTTGAAGAAATCGCAGAGTACGAGACCTCGGAACTCTCAACGCGCTCCTGAAAGGGGATGTCTACATGAGTACGAAATCCGAACTTCGCATAGGGTTCTTCGGTATTGGACTGGATACCTATTGGGCACAATTCGAGGGACTACGCGAGCGGCTGATCGGGTACATGGACGTTGCCGAGGCGAAGCTCACCCGGCCCAACACCCGAGTCGTGTCGGCAGGTTTGGTCGATACGGTGGAAAAGGCAAACGAGGCAGGATCTCTGTTTCGAAAGAGCGAAGTCGATCTGATCTTTCTATACATTACGACCTACGCGCTGAGCTCAACGGTCCTTCCAGTCGTCCAACATGCTAACGTCCCCGTTGTGGTCTTAAACTTACAACCCGTCGCGGCGATGGATTACACGAAGTTCAATGCAATGGGAGATCGAGGTGCGATGACTGGAGAGTGGCTTGCTCACTGCCAAGCATGCAACGCCCCCGAGATCGCGAGCGTTTTTAACAGGTGCGGTATCGACTATCACCTCGTCACAGGAGTGTTGAACGACGATCCCGTTGCCGATGCAGCAATGACTGAGTGGGTAGAAGCGGCGCACGCCGCGCGAGTAATGCGCGAAGGACGTGTGGGAGTTCTCGGTCATTACTACTGCGGAATGCTTGATGTATATAGTGACTTGACTCAGCAGTCGGCTTACTTTGGCTCGCACTTCGAATTGTTGGAGATGTGTGAGCTCAATGAATTGCGCAATAGTGTCACCGATATTTCAATCGATACCAAACTGGCAGAATTCCAAAAAGCATTCGATGTCGCCGAGGATTGCAGCGAGGTGGAGCTACGGCGTGCTGCGAAAACCTCCTGTGCTTTGGATGCGATGGTCGCGGCTCACAGAGTCACATCGCTAGCCTATTATTACGAAAGCACGTCAGGGAACCCCTATCAGGACATCGTCACCTCGATTATTCCGGGAAACACGCTGCTAACTGCAAACGGGATCCCCGTCGCCGGTGAGTGTGAGGTTAAGAACGTTCAGGCGATGAAGATCATGGATGCGCTGGGGGCGGGTGGCTCTTTCTCCGAATTCTACCTTATGGATTTCGAGGATGATGTTGTGTTCCTGGGACATGACGGGCCTGCGCACGCGGCGATTGCTGAGGGGCGCGTCGCCCTCGTTCCGCTCCCTGTCTATCACGGCAAGCCGGGCACAGGGCTAAGCATTCAGATGACAGTGAAGAACGGCCCTGTGACGCTTCTCTCTGTCGTTCAGGGGCGCACCGGAGAGATCAAACTTCTGTTTGCCGAAGGGGAATCGGTCGAAGGCCCCGTCATGAATATTGGCAATACCAACAGTCGCTATCGCTTTTCGATCGGCGCACGCGCATTCGTGGATGAGTGGTCTCGTCGCGGGCCCGCGCACCATTGCGCAATTGGAATTGGACATCGCGCCGGCGCCCTCGAGAAACTCGCCGCTATTCTGAATGTCGAGGCGATCCGCATTTGTTGACAGGGGTTGCTGAGACGGATCTTGTTCCCCGCTGGCTTCCTCCAGAGTTGCGCGGCGTAACGGAGCAAGTGCCATTCCCGCTCGTCCTTGATCCAGCGAAGACGACAAACGTTCATGTCGCTTTTCGCGGAGAGTTTCAACTCAACAAATCGGCAGTGACACAGATTCGATTCCTTGGCGCGCACTGGTTTCGATGTTGGATCGATGGGGAGTTTCTTGCAGATGGGCCTGCACGGTTTCACCCTTCATTTCCAGAGTTTGAGTTGCGTGAAATCGAACTCGCCTCGGGAGTTCACATCTTCTCTGCACATGTTCATCACGAGGGTGTGACGACGCGGTTGCTAAAGGGAGAGGAAATCCCCCCATTCTTCAGTGCGACGATTCAAACTGATGGCCAAACCGTTCCCATAAGTTGGCGATGCCGACGCTTAGATGCCTATCGTCAGATCGCGCCGCGCCGGAGCAGCCTGCTTGGTTGGTCGGAGCAGTGCGATACGCGCGAGCTCCCTCGTGAATGGGTATATCGTGGGTACGAAGAAGACTGTGAATGGTGCAGCCCCGTCGAGGTGCCGTACGATGTCTCCGAGGCGCGCGCAGTAGCAATTCCCGCTCCGAGTTATCAAGTGCTCAAACAGGAAGTCCCGGCCTTCGCAGCGCTTGACGGTTGCTTTAGCGGTTACGGTACCGACGTCGCCTTAGGCTTTCTGCGTCGAGACCTCCACGCGACCGCGGAGGCCTGCTCTGGAAGGTGGTGGCGTTTCGACTTGGGGCGAGTCATGCTGGGCTATCTTAGGGTCAGGTTTCGTGCGGCTCCGGGAGCAATCATTGAAACGGGAGCGGCCGAATCGCTCCTACATGGGCGTGTTTTCCCATGGTGCTATTACAGTGAGGGTCCTACCTGTTTCGTGAACAGGTATCTGGCAACCGGAGATGAACAGGTGGTCGAGTGGCATTCGCCCATGGGCGCTCGCTTTGTTGAAGTTCACTGTCAGGCCATCGACGGGATTCAGCCGGAACTGAATTCTGTCGAGTTTGTCGAGCGGAGTTTCCTGCCACCCTCCATCGCCAATGAGTTTCGGTGTGGTGACGATGAGATCCAACAGGTCTGGGGAGCCTGCGTAGCGACAATGCGCTCCTGCGCTGAGGATACATTGGTAGATCCAGTGCGTGAGCGAGGCCAGTGGACCGGGGACAATATGACGGTCGGGATCGAAGTCCTTGCTGCGACGACGGGGGAATTGTCTATTATCGAGCGAAACGCACGGCAAATCGCCCAGTGTGCCCGTGAAGACGGCCTGGCGGCAGGTTTGTGTCCCGGTACCCCTGGATACTTCACCAGCTATGCCACATATTGGCAGAGCGCAATCTGGCGGCTGCTGGAGCTTGGCGGAGACGAGAGCTTGGCGGTCGATCTACTCCCAGCATTGCATCGTAACCTCCGATGTTTCGATCAGGCATTTACTTCGAAAGGACTGTGCGAGTCCCTTGGTGACACTTTCATCGATTGGGGGTACACTCCTTCAACCGACTTGCCAGATCTTGCAACCCTCGCACTTCTTCGTCGCGCGACGAAGGCGACCATCGAACTCGACCGCCGTTTAGAAAGCGAACACCTTAATAAATCCCTGCGATTGATGGAGCGAATCGACACCTTCCTCGGCGAGTTCGTCAGTTTGTCGCCGCAGTCGCTGGGATACCACACGACCGCGTTGTTCCTCGCCGAGCAACTCTTCTCATCCAACGACAAGTCGCAGGCAATCGAGTATCTGAAGAGCCACATTCGTGATTGCTTTCCCATGAATCTCGATGCACCTAGACTGCTCAGCCCTGCCGAGCGTGGTGATCGATTTATAACGCCATATTTCATGCACTTTGTATTGCCAGCTTTAATAGAAGAAGGCGAGACGGCTTTTGCCGTCGACGTGATTCGCCGCTGCTGGGGATGGAGTCTCAAACAAGGGCTTACCACAATCCCAGAAGTCTTTTCAGAAGCCTGGTCTCACTGTCACCCCTGGTCCTGCGCGCCTGCGTGGCTGCTCCCGCGATACGGATTGGGGCTTTGCCCCTCGGGAGTTGCCGCCACTTTCGATTTCAGAATACCCCTACTTGAGATTGGAAGTGCCAGTGGAAGCGTGCCGATCCCTGGCACGCGGCGCCGCGTTCGGGTTGAATGGACTATCGAGGGAGATGAGGTGAACTATCGCATCAAGACTCCAGTTCCGTTGTACTTGCGAGACGTTTCCAGCGTGATGCCCGAGCCGAGAACAATGGTCACGACCGAGTCCGAGTGGAGGTTTCCACTACCTAAGTGCAGGCCGAGAGTGAGTTCGATTTAGTAGCGATCCAATAGTACCTGAAATGAGAATTGAAGCCATATGATCACCGCTCCCGTACGTCTCCGTTGCAATGACCTAGTCGAACCAGTTGGCATCGATCGCGCCGACGTCCACTTCTCATGGCAACTGAACCCCAGAGAGCGTCGAGGTCTGCGCCAAACGTCCTATCGTCTTCAAGTGGCATCCTCCCCAGAACTGCTTGCGCGAGATGACCCTGATTTTTGGGACTCCGGAGAGAATGAAACGGACCTGACGTACCACGTCGCATACGGCGGTAAGGCGCTACCGTCTGAGCGGAAGTTTTATTGGCGCGTTCGTATCAGAGACGAGGGAAGAGACGAGAGCGCGTGGAGCCGCATTGCGACATTCGTTACAGGAATCGGCGAATGGAAGGCTAAGTGGATTGAAGCGCCAGCAGATGAGAGACCCACAAATTTCAGATGGATTTGGAAGGCAGGTGAGGCCGATCCCCGCATCGCATGCGGTGCTTCGACCTGTCGCTTCGTTCGCACTATCGAAGTCCCGGCCGGATGGAAGACTGAGGCCGCGCACGCTCTGCTGCTGACTCCGGTTGCAGCATACCTGCAGATTGGTGAGACCCGAATCGACCTCAAGAACTCTACGGCACTGCAGAAGATCGTACTGCCGCTGAGCGGCGTTCTCACCTCGATTTCCATCGTAGCGGAACACAATGGAGACGGACCGGCTGCGATCGCGGGACGCCTCGTGTTTCACTCGGCAGATGGGCGCCAAATGGTTGTCCCCCTCGACAACCGTTGGGAGGTCGAAACAGAGGGTACTCGGGAGAGTGCGATTGAGGTCTGCCAGTACGGCGAAACGGACCCGTCGGGAAATCAGATAACAACCCTTCCTGCCCCGCAGAATGACAACGGCGTAATCCTCCCACCCGTCCGAACTTTTCGGAGGCGTTTTACAGTAGAATCACCGGTCCGGGAAGCGCAGTTGCATGTTACTGCGTTGGGAATTGTCTCGGTTCATATCAACGGTGCTCCTATCTCAGACGACGATTTCGTTCCCGGATGGAGCGACTACCAGAATCGAGTTTATTACCGAACCATCGACGTTACTTCGCACATTAGAACGGGCGAGAATCTAATCGAGGTCGACCTGGCAGATGGCTGGTACGCGGGCTATGTCGCATGGGGTCATCGACGCAATCACCACCGGACCGAGGCGCGCGTCATGGCTGAACTCGTGGTGGTTGATTCTAACGGAAACACGGATCGCGTACTTACTAATCGCGAGTGGGAAGTTGCGTCAGACGGGCCCACGGTTGAAGCAGACCTACTGATGGGAGAGTATCACGATTCCAGACGCATCGCCAACAATTGGGCCTCTGCGGAACTCGTCTATCCGGAGCCAGTGGCCGACATCGAGCCTTATCCCTGCGAGCCGGTGCGAACCAGCGAGACTCTCACTCCCATCGTGATTTCGGAACCGGCCCCCGGACAGTTCGTCTTCGATTTGGGGCAGAACATGGTCGGGGTCTGCCGACTTCGAGTCGATGGGCCTGTTGGCACGAAGATCACCCTCCGCTTTGCCGAGGTCCTAACCGATGAGGGTACTGTCTACACAGAGGCGCTCCGAGGAGCGCGCTCAACAGATGTATTTATCAAAGGCATCGACGGAGAAGAGACGTGGACGCCCCGATTTACGTTTCATGGATTCAGATACGTTCAGATCGCAGGCCTCGTTGAGGCTCCTACTACTGCAACGGTTACTGGAATCGTCATGCACAACGGGCGCTCGAATGCCGGTGACTTTACTTCGTCCTCGGAGTTGCTGAATAAGCTTTGGAGCAACATCCGGTGGGGGTGGCGCGGCAATAGCTTGGACGTGCCGACCGATTGTCCCCAACGAGATGAGCGCGCGGGATGGACAGGTGACGCCTTCGCGTTTTGCAGGACGGCAACATATCTGGACAACTGCCTCACGTTTTGGAGGAAGTGGCTCGATGCGCTCTTCGACGGGCAGCTTTCCGAAGGTTTTTTCCCGTGCGTTGCACCGGTGATCGACATCTCACCCAACCCTGTGAGGCACAACGCAGGGTGGGACGATGCCGCAATCATGGTTCCATACACCCTTTGGCAGATGTACGGCGATCTATCTCATGTTCGGAAGCACTGGGATGGAATGCTTTCTTACATGAAGTTCCTCGAGTCCTATTGTGACGATGGGATCTACCCTGAAGCAGAGATCTTCGGCGACTGGCTTAATCTCAATGCACCGACTCCGGCGTCCGTAATGGGAACTGCTTTCTATGCTCAGGATGCGAAACAGATGTCCGAAATGGCGCGGGCGATCGGGGACGCTGGATGCGCTGATGCCCTTTCCCGATTGTATGACCGGATTCGTGACCGCTTCGTCCATAGCTTCGTTTCGCCCGATGGGAGAATTAAAGGGAACACTCAAACCGGGTATGTGCTCGCATTGCGAATAGGGCTAGTTCCTGATGAGCTGAAGAGCGCCGCGCTCGAGCATCTGCGATGTGACTTGCAGTACAGAAGCGGTTCACTCTCGTGCGGGTTCATGGGCCTTCGCGACCTCCTGCCGGCGCTTTCCGATGCCGGGCGCGATGATCTGGCGTACGATCTCGCACTACGAACTGAGTTCCCGTCTTGGGGTAATCAAATCGCCAATGGCGCGACGACTATCTGGGAGAGGTGGGATGGTTGGACCCCGGAAATGGGACTTCAAGACCCGGGGATGAACTCATTCAACCACTACTGCTTCGGTGCAGTGGGGGAGTGGATGGCCGGGTACCTAGGAGGAATCAAGCCCCTCGCACCTGGGTACCGAAAGCTGAGCATCCGCCCTCATCTCGACTCTCGAATCACCTTCCTACGCTCACGAGTCGAGACTCCTCACGGCACGGCATCCTGTGCATGGTCGCAGCGCAGCGGCGAGTTGACGATGGTTTGCCGGGTGCCGCCGAACACTACCGCAGAGCTATGGGTTCCATGCCCCGAGGGGGCGGCTCCGCTTGAGTCCGGCATCATGGCCAAAACAGCCGATGGGCTGGAGCCATTACCTCCGGTTAGAGGTTACGCTCGCTACACCGCGCAACCCGGGCACTACTCTTTTCGGCTAACTTGACCTCCCGAGAAAAAGATCCCGTCCGGCCACGAGCGCTCGCATTTTCCCAGTCACGACATCCCGCGGGAGGTGCTGGAGCCCACAATCGGGATTCACATACTCGATGCGGTCTTGTCCGAGAAGATTCGCCATCTTCTGGATGCGCGAGGCGACAGTATCGGGGCTCTCGATTTGAATGTCTTTCACGTCGATCACACCGATACCGAACCGCTTGCTTGAGTCTATTTCTGACAACCACGCCATCTCTTCTTCCGGGCGGCGAGTCGTCTCGAGCACTAGGTGGTCGCAGCGAAGTAGGTTGAAGTAGGTGATAAGCTTTTTGTATTCACCATGTTGAACCATCTGCCC
>JAUIJJ010000114.1 GCA_030431385.1 bacterium
CGGACTTGGGACCGATGTCGACGCCTTCCATGTCGGAGGGAATCTTGTCGATGTCGACGATGCGTGTGTTCGCGCCTTCCGCGAACTCGTCGGTCACGAGCGCGTCGACGGGAAAGACGACAGTCGCCCGGGAGCTCTTGAACTTGGACATGAGCTCCTTGGCCGTATCGAACGCTTCTTCCTCGAAGAGCGAGTTGCCGATTTCATAGCCCTGCGCCTTGGCGAATGTGTACGTCATGCCGCCGCCGATGTAGAGCACATCAACCTTGTCGAGCAGCGCATTGATGACGGTCACCTTGCTGGAAACCTTCGCGCCACCGAGGATCGCGAGGAGCGGGCGTTTGGGGTTGTCGAGGGCCTCCTTGAGGTAGCGGAGTTCCTTCTCAATCAGAAACCCGGCAGCGCATGGATCGAGGTGAGCGGTGACGCCGCAGGTGGAAACGTGATCGCGATGGGCCGTACCGAAGGCGTCGTTGACGTAGACCTCAGCGAGGCTGGCGAGATTCTTCGCGAAGGCTTCGCGGGCGGGGCTGAACTTGCCGGTCTCCTTGTCCGCTTTCTCGTCCTCTTCCTTGTAAAAGCGCACGTTTTCGAGTAACAGCGCCTGGCCCTCGTCGAGCTTCTCCACGAGCGCTTCGACTTCCGGGCCGACAGTGTCGGGGGCGAGTTGTACCGGCTGGCCGAGCAGTTCCGTCAGGCGGTCCGCGACAGGACGGAGGCTCAGCTCGGCGACGCGCTCGCCTTTGGGGCGGCCCATGTGCGATGCGAGAATCACGCGCCCGCCTTGCGAGAGGATGTGCTTAATCGTCGGAAGGCTCTCCACGATGCGCGAGTCGTCGGTGATGTTCTGGGCCTTGTCGAGCGGGACGTTGAAGTCGCACCGCACGAGGACTTTTTTGCCTTTAACGTCGATGTTCTGGACTGAAAGCTTCGCCACTGAATGACTCCCCATGATTGATCAAATTTGAGGCCGAGGAACGTCTCCCCGGCAGAATCGAGCGTGGTCGCCTCACGGAATCGGGGCAAGTCCATGCCACGCTATCCCGGTGGGGATTCGGGGTTAAGGAATAAAATTTACTAAAAGCCGCTGCGAGCACCCTGAAAAGTGCCCTCGCGTCTACTGATAAGGCTATTCCGCGCTTGCAATGAGGGGCACCGACCCGCGAGAATTCCACCCAGTGACGAGGCGGTAGCGAATGGCTCCGATTCCGCTCCCAGTGTGCATATGCCGCCAACTCCATTCAAGTGAACAGTCAGCAGGACGGAAGTAGAACTGTGTCTCTTTATCATGGACTGGCATTGGCAGTTTTGGCCCTGATGACGATCGGAATTCTGATCGTCAGCCGTCGCCGCGTGTCGCTGGCCGAGCGGCAGTCCATGCTGCGCGAGATCGCTGCGGACGATCCGTCCACGGCAACCGAGAGCGTGCCCTCGCGGTTCGAACTTAAAGCGCACCCGGTCTTGGAGTTCCGCAAGTTTTTGAGGGCCACATGGGGCGAGGACGCACCGGATTTGGTTTACTCCGAGTGGGGCGACCTCGAGCGCGACGAGCTGCTGGCAGTCTACGATCAGTACTTTTTTCCGCTCAAAAACGGTGCTGGCGAGACCGTCTCGACAATCGAAGATCATCTTCGCGAGTCCTCACGACGCAGCTCTCTGCCGCAGGCCGCGCGACTCCACAACGCTTGGACCTTCATTTACATCCCTGAGAAGAGACGCGACTTCGTCGTGCGCACCAGCTTCCACCCCTCGGGTTTCCGTCATCAGTTTTTTCTGCTGGAGAATGATGGCACCCTCTCGCGAATTCTCAACGAACTGGATGATCTCGCGAGCGTGCTCTTTGCGCCGTTCCGGATTTCCTATCGCAGTGCGCTCGAAGCGACCCTTCAGGAGGGCGACGACGCCGCCGCTCGCGAAGAGCTTTCACGTCTCATCGCGACCGATATGACTCACGCGCCTTCTCACGCGTGGCTGGCGAACATTTCCCGCCGCAACGAAGAGGAACTCTACTTTATTCGCCGCCACCTGAATTTTGCCAACGAATTCGGCGCGAACCATCTCGTGACGCAAATCGAGATGAGCTACGTTTCCTCTGGCGAACAGGAACCGCCAATGCTCCGGCGCGTCGCGCGGAAGCTCGCTGAGCTCCACGACGAGGAAGGCGTGCTGCCGTTCCTGCTTGCCCAATCATTTCTCGCTCTCAAGAATGGTCGCATATCACGGCTCCTGTGTGAACGGCTGTTGACCGACCACCCGAAGCACCGCCACGCTACCGTGTTAATGAAAGAAATCGACCAACGAGAACGAGGGGCGCAGACCTGACCGCCGCGACCGCAACCACCGCAACCGATCTACCACGCAAAGATACATGGAGGAAACGCTACCCGGCAGCGGCGCGATTCCTCCGTAATCCTTTGTCAATCGTCGCGCTCATTGGGATCACGCTGATCTTCGGATTTGCGATTCTCGGCCCATCGATCTACACCGTCGACCCAGCGCAAATCGACCTCGATAACATCGGAAGGGCACAGCCCCCAAGCGCGGCCCATCTCGCAGGGACAGACGTGCAAGGGCGCGACCTTCTCGCCCGGCTCCTCGCCGGCGCGCGCATTAGCCTCACCGTCGGGATCGTGAGCTGTATTATCAATCTACTCATCGGAATCGGAGTCGGTGTCACAGCCGGGTGGGCGCTGTCGACCGGGCGACCCTTTGGCGCGTGGATCGATACGATGCTCATGCGAGGCGTCGACATCCTCTATAGTATCCCGCTGCTTCTCGTCGTGATTCTGATGCAGATTTTCGTAAGACCAATCGTCGAGCAGGTGGTTGGCGGGCGGCAGGATCTGCCGATGATCTTCTCGCCTGATCTCGTTTCGATTTACTTGGCCCTCGGGGTTACCAATTGGCTGACGATGGCGCGACTGGCGCGCGGCGAAGTGCTCGGACAGGCGAAGTTGGACTACGTCATGGCCGCGCAGTCACTCGGGCAAAAGCAATCGCGCATTCTCCTCAAGCACGTCCTGCCGAACTGTCTGGGTCCGCTCGCCGTGGCGGCGACGCTCGCCATTCCCGAGGCGATTTTTATCGAGAGCTTCCTGAGCTACATCGGCCTCGGCGTGAGCGCACCTCAGGCGTCGTGGGGCACAATGGCCAGCGACGCGCTCAACTCGATGTCCATCTCGCCACACGAACTGCTCTTCCCCGCGCTCGCCATCAGCCTCACAATGTTGACCTTTAACCTTTGTGGCGATGGGCTACGCGACGCCATTGATCCTTCTGGCAAGAGATAGCCGGATGCCCGCCCATCGGGTCACTTTTCAGGTGCTTCCCAATACGATGTCGTGAAAATGCAGTTATGAGTCTGGCTCAATGGTCGAGAAAGCTGCGGAGATCGACGCCCCTCGGCGGAGTGTGGGGGATCGTGCGCCCTGCCGTTCTGGAGATCCAGCGGCGCATCGCGCCAAGAGGCAAAACCATCACGCTCAACTCGACGGTCAAGATGCAGGTGGACCCCGCAGTTTATCTCAATCATCCGACGCGGCCGACCTACGAGTCGGAGTACTTTCATACCTTTCTCGATTCTATACAAGCGGGCGATACCGTTTACGACGTGGGTGCGAATCAGGGGCTCTTTACAATCGCCGCCGCGCAGCGAGTCGGAGAAAGTGGGAAAGTACTCGCCTTCGATTGCGCCCCGGCCAGCATTCGCCTGCTTAACAAACATGTTCAACTCAACAACATGGAACCACGCGTCGAAGTCATGGCGACACTGATCGGAAAACAAATCGGCGAGGCGACGTTCAATGCCGCACCAAGCGCGGCAGGATGGGCCTCCGCCGTTTCCGGCAACGAGAAAACGACACAGATCGCCGTCGAATGTACGACGCTCGATCACCTCACCGCGACCCACAAAGTGCCCAACATCATCAAGATCGATGTCGAGGGTTACGAGTTGAACGTGTTGGAAGGCGCGCGTGATTTGCTAACCAACCATAGCCCTAAAGTCTTCTGCGCGCTCCACCCTGAATTACTGAAAGTTCTGGGACAAACTCCGGAACAGCTTCTCGAATTCATGCGCCAATTAGAGTACTCTTCTGAACCAATCGGCGAGATAGATCTGTCCCGAAACTGCGAGTTTGTGTTCACCCGAGATCATGACAGCTAACCCAACCGCCCCACAAACCAGCGCACGCAAGACGGTCGGAACGAACGCGATGGTGCAAGGCGGTGTGCTCGCGTTTAACACCATTGCGGGAATCGCGACCACGTCTTTGCTCGCGCATGCTCTGGGGAAAGAGTCTGTCGGCATCTTCGGCTGGTGGTTTCGCCTATTCGCATGGTTCTCCGCCGCAGCGGTGTTCGTCGTACCCGTTGTGCTGATCAAGTACACAGCGGAACTGAACGCGAATTCCGATGGAATCAATATCAAGAAGCTGCTGAAGAAAGCGTTCAGATTCCAATTGGGAACAATCGCAGTCGTTGTGGCGGTTGCGCTGGGGTACTGGACGATGGAAGAAGGTGAGTCACTTGCGATCCTTCCGCTATCGCTCGTCCTACTGGCATTTGTTTTCTACGCGATTGAACAGGTGTACGAGAACTCCCTCAAGGGACTACAAAGGTTCGGCATGGCGGCAGTGGCCCTCGTCGCAGGGACATTCGTGAAAGTCTCCGGGCTAGTGATACTACTACTGGCCGGCGGGGGAGTGATTGCCGCGCTCGCTGTTCATACCCTTGCTCAGCTCACTGCACTTGTACTCGCAATGATCCTTTCTACTCTGGTAGTGGGAAAGCTCGCAAACTCCCCCAGAAAGACCATCCATAAAGACGAGCTATCAAAGCGGATCCTAAGCTTCGCAAAATCGATGGGGGGAGCGAGTTTGCTAACGCTGGTTGTTTGGGGATACGTAGAAGTATTCTTTATCGGATGGATGTGGAAAGAGCACCCTGATCTGCCTGCACAGCTTGCATACTATACACTCGCCATCGCGCTTGCGTCGTTTCCGATTCGGGTCACCAAAGCGATATCAACACCTTTGCTGCCAGCTTTCGCGGAACTCTCCGGGAGAGGCGAGATGGATCGATTTATCAGAGGATACCGCGACGCGAC
Organism: bacterium; assembly: GCA_030431385.1. Classification (GTDB taxonomy): domain Bacteria; phylum Sumerlaeota; class Sumerlaeia; order SLMS01; family SLMS01; genus JAUIJJ01. The sequence goes on from JAUIJJ010000114.1 coordinate 5,108, forward strand.
AATCATCAGCACGATGGTCGGCTTGTATTTCTGCGCCATTACGGCTGCACTCGCGGAACCAATCGTTGGTTTGCTGTTTCCTGCGGAGCTCTCAAAGACAGCCACGATCCTTCAGATACTGCTGATACCTGCCGCTTGCGTGACGCTAACCCACGCAGCTAACGCGGCCATTCCCGCACTCGATGGTCACAAATTTCTCTTCAGACTCATGCTCGTATCTGCCATTGGGAACTTGATTTTGGACATTTGGTTGATACCGCGATGGGGAGCCGTGGGGGCCGCCAGCATTAACGCAATTACACAAGGAGGTACCGCGATTGCTGGAGCGATTTGGCTATACACTTCAAAGCAGGTTTCTTGGCCAATTGCCAGTGCCGCTTCAACCGCTATACCATGTGTCGTTATATCCGTACTCGCATGGTACGGCGCGACAGCGCTTCAAATGTCTGAGTTTTCAAATATAGCAATACTATTAATCTTACTCCCAGCTACTGCGCTCATCTACTTTCCACTCGTATATAGTTTCTGCCTCAAGCCGGAATTGAAGAGGCAGACATTAAACATGCTTGGCAACTACTTGCCTAAGAGCGTTTGGTTGGCCTTCGATAGCAGGCTAAGGCGGCAGACACCATGAGCCCCGCCAAGAATCCAACTGTCGCCGCCATTATTCCTACGTACAATAGAGGCGATCGATTGTGCGCGACGATAGAGTGTTTACTAAATCAGTCGCGAACGGTCGATGAGATCATTGTAGTCGATCAGTCGACTAACCATAGCCCCCTTACTAAGGGTAAGCTAAAGTGTTTTGTAACTTCAGGCAATATCAGGTGGATCCGATGCCGTCGACCGAATCTCCCTCGTGCCAGAAACATCGGTGCACTATACGCAAACTCTCGGATTATTCTCTACCTCGATGATGATGTGACTCTCCCACATGAGTTTGTCGACGTTCATGTTCAGACTCTATTAGAAAGGCCTGATGTCGCGGCAGTAGGGGGGCGCATTCTGCTCCCGGGTGAAGATCCTTTAGAACAAGTGAAGCTGCCGGTTTCAAGGCGAAGTGCGAGTCGACGGATCGATCTGCAGACCATGAGATACAACGAACCTATCGAGAATCCATTGCACCTCGGAGGTGGTAACTTCTGCATTTGGGCAGATGTTCTGTGGTCGATGGGGGGCTTTAGCCACTTCTTTGAAAACGATGCATTAGGCGAGGACACGGAATTCATTGGGCGTCTGCGACGAGCCGGATGGAAAACCTACTATCAACCCGATGCGTGGTTGGTCCACCACGTCGACGACGCAGGAGGATGCCGCCAATCATCGTTCGATTCATTCCGAAAGGAGTACTCAAGAAAACGCAATCTATACTATTCAATGTTCCATGGGAGCGGTTTAGGCGCAGGTACAAGGCTCGCAATCCGCCGGTGGATTCCAAGCAAAGCCCGACTACCCCAGGCGAAAAGCAAAAGCGCGAAGTCAGCGAGAGGCAGCAGGGTCACGAAAGCACTCGGAATGGCTGCCGGGGCAGTATCGGGTGTGGCAAACTCGATACTCCATTGGCGAACTAGTGGTGAATTGTGGACGCTTCATCGATTAAAGGGACTACCGGCTCCGCTTTGTACTAAAGATGAATCAGTCGCCGTCGTCATCCCAACATGCAATCGGCTCGACTCGGTACTCAAAGCGATTGGATCGATTAAGGAGCAGAGCAATGAATCACTAGAAATCATAGTCGTTGATCAGAGCGACGAACCAAATCAGGAACCAATCATCAAACAATCGGACCCGATTCCAGTTAAGTTCTTGCATTCCGAAACCAGAAACGCTTCCATCGCGCGAAATGCTGCGGCCGCTATGACCCATTCGGATGTTATCATTTTTATCGACGATGACGCGATCGCCGATTCCGATCTCATAGCACATCATTTGAAGGCAATATCCAAACCGGGTGTTGTCGCGGTCGGAGGTAGGGTGATCAATGATCGAGTCAACGGTGGTGATCCGGTAGTCGTAGATACAGACCTCGCTAACTACAACCGAATCGATACACCTGTTTGCTATTCTATGGAAGCCGTAACTGATCCGTTGCATGTGATTACCTGCAATCTCTCTGTGAGACGTGACGCGTTCATGCAAGTAGGCGGGTTCAATGAACGCATGCCTGGTTATGGGGAGGACATCGATCTGGTATCAAGGATGAGGCGAATCGGCATGGTGTTGTACGAACCGAAGGCCGTAGTCCATCACCACCAAGCGCCTCAGGGTGGGACTAGGGCTCGTGTACTTAGCCCATTCCACTTCGGTTTCAATAGAGGCTGGGCAGAGCACTATTCAGCATTAAGAGCGATCGGACTTGGTCAATGGGTCGCGTGGCGCTTGCGACGTCTGTGGCGATTGGCGGGTAGATTGTCAGGAGGAAGCGGCAATGTCGTTGCGCAGTCTGCAACAAATCCTAAGCGGAAGCCAGTGATACACAAAGTCCTGGTCATGTTGGGCTCTTTGGCGTCTGTTCCGAAAGCCATGGTCGATGCCTTTGATGCAGGCTATCGATCGGGACATTCGGTTCAGGCGGACAGGAAGCACCATGAGTGATCTCAGAGTTCTTCACGTCATTGGTGGCTTGTCACCAGGAGGAATCCAATCATTCCTCAAGTTTTTGCTCAAGAAGTCATTGGATGAAAACATAGAATGCGATGTCTGCTCGATGTCTCCCATCAGTGGTGCTCAGCAATTAGAGTACAGCAAGATTTCTGCGAATCTGTTCGAGTGCCCAATAAGGAACAATTATATACGCTTTGGGATAGAGTTCACCCGGATCCTGCGAGCGGGGAACTACGACGTTGTGCACGTCCACCGATCGAGTCATGTAATGGGGATTCCTTTGTTTCTCTCAAAGCGAGCAAAGGTTCCTATTCGGATAGCACATTACCAAAACGTCGCGGGAAGATCACAATCTCTGGTACGCAAATCCATCAATTTGCTGTTGCGTCCACTGGTAATGCACTCAGCGACTCAGATTGTATGCGTTAGCCAAGCTGTTTGTAAAACTCAGTTTAGTAGACTAATATCTGATAAGTTTACTATAATTAACAACCCTGCCAGAGAGATACCAGCGAAGACATCAAACCTTCGAGCGCAATTAGGAATACCTTCGAATGCCTTTGTCATCGGAAACGCGGCGCGGTTCTCAGAGGCAAAGAATCAGGAGCTGATCCTCAACTCTATCTGTCTATTTGGGGATAGGAGCGACCATTGCATACTCGCAGGCGAAGGTCCGCGGCTGACAGAACTGAAGAGAGGGGCATCACGGCTGGCCCTTATGAACGTTCACTTCATCACTTGGCAGGATCCAATCTCGAATCTGTTTGATGCGATTGACGTGTTCGTTTTTCCCTCTTTGTGGGAGGGTTTTCCACTTACACTCGTCGAGGCTCAATCGCAACGTGTCGTCTGTCTCGCTTCTAATATTGAGAGCAATTTGGAGGCGTTGTCCCCATCTTACCATAAGTGGACATATCCCCCTGGTGACTATGAACGACTTACAGAGCTCATCATGAGCGCGAAAAGGGACAGGTCTCAGTTTGTACCTATTATAGAAGAGGCGTTGACTTTCTCAGAACAATTCTCAGAACGCAATGTGTGGTCGAAGGTTCGGAGTCTTTGGTATGGCTCTTAGAACTCAGCAATCAAAGCACAAGGTTTCGGGGCGAACCCGAGTCACTATGCGTGCCTTACCCCCCGAGTGGCGAGTGGCAATTGTCTGTATCGCTTTCCTGACTTTTACCATGACCGGCGCCTTTGACAGTCTAATCATTAATGTACTTGGATTCAGGGAGGTCCCTCGAGCGGCCCGAGCTTTGATTGCAGTTGTCGTGTTCGCGTTTGTAGGTTGCGCATGGTTGAGTTCTCGGAGTGGAGCACCAATTGGAATCCACCCGGCCTGGCGGCGAAGACCCGCATTCGAGGTACCGTTAATGCTCATGGTTGTGCTGGTTCCATTCTGGGTTTTGGCAGGACTCTTCAATGGATGGCCGATCACCTATGTAGTAGGTGATGTGTTTATGCTTACGGTTCTTCCATGGAGCTATTTCGCACTTTCCCGAAATCCAATGCGAAAGGTAGGATTCATATTCAAATGGCTCTATGGATCGATGGTCGCTGCAGCGCTGTTCGGCTTCGTGCTTGTTGTTTACAACAACGTGATAGTAGGCAATATCAGTAAGATATCTCTAGATTCCGCGCTTGGACCAATCTACTATTCATTGCTAAGAAACAATGTGGGCTTCAGCGAGAGCGCATTGGTCTTGATGTTGATGTTTGGGGTCCTGCTGAGTACAAAACGCGGCACGTGGGCGGGGTTCATTTTCCTGTTGATAGCCGCGTTTGTTCTACGAAGCGATCGTGGCAAATGGACAAAGGCTGCTGCATGGATTGGAGTCATCGTGGCTGCTGTGGGAACGTCTATCATTGTAGCCCCAGATTTTTATGTAACAACGCGAAGCACAATCGAATACAGAATAGAAGAAACGCAGGAGGATGTGTTTGGCGGAGGTGAGTTGTCGACAAAATCTGGTGGTCGATTGAGCGAGATTGTGGGTGTGTACGATACGATTGCCAAGCGTCAAAGCGCAGTCGATTGGATGCTAGGACTCGGATTAGGCGCGATTATCACCGCACGAGAAGGCCGTAC
>JAUIJJ010000115.1 GCA_030431385.1 bacterium
TCCGGAGCGTGCTGGTCTCCTGAACACGTTCCAGGACACCGGAAAAGGCAACGGCCGGCGCCAGAATCACGGCGGCAATCAGTGGCAAAACCCTACGCATCATGCATGTAGCTCCAAGCGTCTGTTCTTCGGGCCTCTTTCATACCCCAGGGAACGGGAGAGTGGCCAGGGAAGATGCGATGGAGCCTGTTAATGCCTGCCGGAATGCCCCCGGACTTTGCCTCCTATCCCTTTTCTTGGCGGCAATAGTCTATTTCATCACCATCACATTTAGCGCGATCATGCTCTACGAGTTTTCAGACCTGAGCCGGTCGATATTGGTCGCATATGCCCACATGTTCATTTTTCCTCCAATCTTTTGGGGAGGGATGGCATATGTCGTTTGTCGCACGTTCACCAGAAGCTGGGATGACTCGGTCAAGCAGGTTTTCCTAGTTTGTATCTTAATCACATTGGCCGCTCTTGTCCCAATCACCGTCATGGAACTGGACTCTTCCACCAACGCGCCATTTGAGTATGCGACGTTGGACGAGCACCGCACTACCGTGTCTGCACTCATAAATGGAACCGGTACAAACGCAGACCCCGTATCGGCAGAAGCAGTGTTCGCGCTTAGAGAAGCTCTGCGGGAACCGATCATAAGGAACATTGATGATCGATCAGGAACATATCATCTTTACGTGACAGTTTTTGTAATCGGCGCGATCTTGAATATCTCATTCTTCCTGACCATGGTGTACCGGATTATAGGGGGGATCGGCGCGGACATGAGAGTTCGAAAGATGAATCGAGACGACATAGGTTTGATTCTGATCGGCCTCGTAGCCGCCACTTTCTTTTTCATCGCCAGATACAATTGTTGGCAGTTTCGCTCCAGAGTTTTTGGCCCGGAACATACGTTGAGAATCATGGACCTTGTTGGGCTTGTTCTCTACTCACTTATGGCTATAGGATTTTCCTTTGTCTATTGGATGTCGGTCGACAAAATCGGCAAGATCGCGATCGCTATCTGCAACTCGGCACTCGTCGTAGCAGTCTTCTCACTGTGGAAAAACAGTAACTTGGCTCTGCCAGCCAAACTGAATCTTGGTGACATTCTCTTAAGCGCGAAGAGTGCCGAACTGATAGGTGGACTTTCGATCTTCGGTATCGTCTTCTTGAGCTTGGCGCTACTTTCTGATATTGTTCAACCTCAGCCAGAACGACTAGGCGACGCGGGTGAGTGAAGTAGGTCTGGAGTCCTTCCGCAAGCGGTCCGAAAAGAGCGGCTAGCTGGTCTGGCGGGGCTTTTCCCCTTCCCCGCACGCGTGTTCAGTTGCACGCTGTCGGGCAGATTCGTTGCCGCTGGGGTGTGATGGCTGTTTCTGTTCAGAAGACGTTAAAAAATCGGCGGGCCGTTGTGATCGGAAGCGGCCCCGGTGGGCTTTCCGCTGCCGTTTCGCTCGCGGTGCGTGGCGCACGTGTCGTGGTTCTCGAGAGCGAGTCGGAACCGGGCGGACGGCTGCGCAGTTCCCGTCTCGGCGACTTTCGTTTCGAGCCGTGGCCTCCGGTCCTGACCGATCCTTCTACTCTAGCAAAGCTGTTCGCTAGCTCCGACTTCCGCCTCTCAGATTTCGTGAGCTTGAAGCGGCTGCCATCGCTGCGCCGGTTTCGTTTCGGCGACGGCTCGGAGTTGGATTTTCGCGCCGATCCGGTCGAGTGCGCCGAGGAAGTCGCCAAGCTCAGCGCGGCCGATGGCGAGGCGGTCCCGCGCTACTATCGCTACGCCAATCGCCTCCACGAAGCCGTGCTCCGGCATCAGGAGGTACGCCCCTACGAGCCCTGGGGTGGCATCGGTTCCTGTGCGTCCTCGCTTTCATTTCTAGCTGGATTGCCGGCGATGGCCTCGCCGCGCCGCGCCGCGCCGCTGATCGGAAAGTTCTTCGAAGACGAGCGCGTGCGGCGAATGTTTCTGGAGTTTCCCTTCGAGATGAGCATGCCCGTCCACCGGGCACCGGCTATGGTGCACTTCGCCGTTGGCCGCGAGTGGCATAGCGGCGGGTGGTATGCCGATGGAGGGAACGAGGCGATTCTCGCGGCCATGCTCCGGCTGTGCAACTTGCTGAACATCAAGATCATCACCGGTGCTCGCGCCGAACGTGTTGTGCTGAAGAACGGCCGCGTGCGCCGCGTCACGGGCACCGGGTTTCGCTCCCTCGCCACAAGCATCGCTGTTTGCAACTCGGATGCGGAGACCACCTGCGCGTCGCTCTTCGCCAAGGCGGAACGCCCCAAGCAACTGCTCAAGCAATTCAGGAAGTCGCCCCCGGCGAACTCGCGGCTCGTGATTCATCTGGGGCTTGAGAAAACTCCGGAGAATCTTTCTGCCCACTGGACAGTGCTCCCATCGGCATCTCTGCGCGGAGAATTGCAGCAGCTCGACAAGTGGGGAGTCCCGACAGCGGACCCATCGATTTCCGTGGTCAACCACGGAGCGCTCCACAGCGACGCCGCGCCGAACGGGCACTGCTCGCTGACGATCACAGTCGCCCAACCACCGATCTCTGACCGCTATCGCTGGACCGATAAGACCGCCTTGGATGCGCGGAATCGGGTCTTGGAGGCCTTGCGCAATCGCGGCGCAGAGATCGACGAGGAAACGATTCTTGAAGAGCAGGTGTACTCGCCTGCGGAGATTGCCGCGCTGAGTGGCAACCGCTACGGAACGCTCGAGGGCATGGCTGGTCGCTCGGTTCGCACCACCCTGTTCCGTCCGTTGCCACGCGTTCGCGAGCTGCCCGGATTTTATCTGGTGTCAGATTGTTCCCACCCCGGTCCCGGTGTGTCCAACGCGGTATCGGCAGGCATGATCGCCGGAGCCTGCGCAGCAGAAGACGCCAAGTAGCTCGCTCGAAAGGAAGTCAACCGACGACCTTCCTCTAAAAGGAAATCGTGATGTCGTCCCATTCTTTTGGCGAGTGAGTCAGCACTTCGTGCCCGTCATTCGTGACGAGGATGTCGTCTTCGATTCGCACTCCGCCAAAGCCCTCGATGTAAACGCCCGGTTCGATGGTGAAGCACATCCCCGGCTCCAGCGGCGCGTCAACGTCGCCAGTGAGCGACGGGTATTCGTGTACGTCGAGTCCCAAACCGTGGCCGAGGCGGTGCGTGAACTTGTCGCCAAAGCCGGCTTCGCGGATGATTCCGCGTGCCGTCTGGTCGAGCACTCCGATGGGCGCGCCCGGCTTGGTTGCTTCGATTGCAGCTTTCTGCCCTTTGAGGACTGCCTCGTAGACATCGCGGTGGCGGTCTGAGACGTCGCCCAGCGCGTAGGTGCGCGTGATGTCCGAAAAGTACCCCTCGAATTCGACGCCCATATCGATGAGAAGAAACTCGTTGTTGAGGATCGGGTCGTTGCTGGCGTGACCATGAGGCTCGGCCGACTTCGCCCCGCTCAGCACGATTGTGTCGAAGGCCATCTTGCGCGAGCCGATCCGTTTGGCGTGGGTTTCCAACACGGCGAGCAACTCCATCTCCGTCATGCCAGGACGAAGCGCCTTCAATCCTTCGCGCAGGACGGCGTCAACCATGCGGGCAGCTTCGCGGAGTTTCGCCGCTTCCTCAGCGTCCTTAGCGACTCGCAACGCGTTCACCAGCGGTGATGCGGCGGCGAACTCGATCTTCGGCACAATCTCGCGCAGCAACTCCGCGCGTTCGAGGGAGAGAGCTTCCTTCTCGACGCCCAGCCGCGAAGCCCCGGCGCCGCGCATCAAATCACCAAGGTGCGCGAGGGGGCCTTCCTGATCCGTGTAGGCCCGGCAGTCGCTGATGAAGGTGCTCGCCTTCGGAGCCTCCATCGCGGGCAGGACCAGCGTGGCGTCCTCGCCGTTAACGAACAGCCCCAAAAACCGTTCGTGCGGGTTTGTGAGAAATCCGGTGAAATAGTAAACTGACGAGGGGCTAGTAATCAGGGCAATCGTCAGCCCGTGCGCTTCCAGGCTCTCGGCCAATCGGGTGCGTCGCGCTTTGTACGCATCTGCGTTGCGTGGGGTGCTCATGGCTGCTCTTCCTCGCTGAGAATGAGATCGAATTCTTCCGGTTGAAGGATCGGTAGCTCAGTCTGCCCGGTCGCTTCCACGACGCGAAGGTACGGCTGGCAGGTTTCGCAATTCACGCCGCAACGAGTCTCCTCGGCGGCTTGCTCGAAACTCCAGCCGTTGCGTTTCTTGAGGGCGAGCCATTGGCGAAAGGTGGTCTTCATGCACACGCACATGACAACCGGGCAGGGGCGCCGATGCAGCGGATTGCCGCTCAAAGCCTTTGGTTCAGGTCTTTGAGTAGCTTCTCTTTGCGGGCTTCCCATTCATCGTCTTCCGGTGAGGGCTGGGCTTCGAGGATGTCGCGGGATTCGCGGAGGAGTGTTTCGTCGTTCCGTCGCCATTTGCGCAGCCGGTTAATCTCGAGGCGGAAGAGCCGCGTTCTGTCGACGCTCTTTAGGACAAGGAACTCGACGATGACCACGAGGAGCACGATCCCAGCCGTGGGGCTATACAGGACCTGAAAGATCTGGCGAAAATCAAAAGTGAAGAGGGCGAAGAGTACGGCTCCCAGCAGGAGAACGAGAATGACATCGCCGCTGCGAACACGGCGACGGTTTTCTCGGGCCGGCTGGGAGCCGACGCTCATTAGTGTGTTTCCGCCGGCTTGAGCACGTTCTCGATCGCCAGCATCTCGTACTCCGTCTCTGTTCCGTTCTGAGCTTTAACCACAAACACATCGCCAACGCGGCGCCCGAGTAGCTGCGAGCCGAACGGAGTCAGGTAGGAGATAATGCCGTTTTCGAGGTCTGCTTCCCAGATACCCATGATCGTGTATCGGCTTTCTGCCTTTGTGGCGGTGGCGCGAATCGTCACGGCGGTGCCGAAACGCGACTGATCGGAGCCTTCTTCGTCACGGCCTTCGACAACACGTGCACGGGCGATAAGGTCTTCCAGCTCTGTTGCCTGCTGCATGAGCAACTTCTGGCGGTCTTTGGCGGCGTGGTACTCAGAGTTTTCCTTGAGATCGCCAAGCTCGCGCGCGGCCTCGATAATCGGGGCCATGTCACGCGTATCCTTCTTGAGTTTGGAGAACAACTCGCGCTGCTCGTCGAGCGACTTGCTCGTGGTATAGTGGAATGTCGGGCGACGCCGTTCTTCCTCTTCCTCGGAGCGGGAAACCGAGCGCAGGTCTCGGTGCTGGTTGATCAGGATCGTTTCGAGGGCGTGCTTGAGCTGCGCGGGGAGGGCGTCGTGAAGCCGGATCGTGCGCATCAGACGGCGAGCTTCCTCGGTCGTGGCGGTGACGATGGCCTTCTTAAAGTGAACACTGTTGGTTTCGTTGAGAAGCCCACGCACCTTCGTGACCTGATTCTTTGCCTCGGCTGCGTCCTTGGGGTCGTCCTCGTTATCGACACGACCCTGAATCTCCGAAAGGACGGAGAAAATCTCCTCCATGATCATTACATTGGGGAGGCTTTCTTTCAGCTCTGTCCAACTACCGGTGAGGAGGTTTTTCGCTGCCCAAGTGAACAGCTCGGGGTTGCTACTGGGGCGGGCGAAGATGTTCTCGATGCCGACGTTATGCCAGTGGTCTTCCTTGCGGGCGCGCAGCTCGCGTTCCATCCAGGTCGCCGTGCGCGTGTCCATGTCGGGCATGACCTGAGCGAAGATCTCAGCCCAGTGCTCGTGAATCCCGGCGATCTTGTGGAGAGCCAGGCGGCGCAATTCGTGGATGTCGACTTTCCAAATGAGCTCGCGGACGTCCTCGCGGGCGAGAAGCGGCGCGGGGTCGATGGGGTTCTCCATCTCTCCAAAGAGCTCGGAGAACTCGTCGAAGAGAAGCGAGTGCGCCAGCAGCTCCGCGTCTGTCTTGAGCGCGCCGTCGGTGACGGGCTTCGCAAACAGAACCTGAAGAGCCTTCGCATCGTCTTCCGTGATCTCTGCGTCGGAGCCGTGCTTGCGCACATCGCGCAGAACACCGCGACGCTCCAAGGTCGAACGCGCGCTGGCGATGCGCTTGATAATTTCGTCGAGGAACGACTGCGGCTTGTCGCGTAGCACCAATTCGGCGTGGAGGCCGGAGCCGCGCTGCTCAACCCAGGGGTCGAGCTTGATCGCGCCTCGCGCAGCGTTCCAGAAACTCTTATACTGAGAATCGGTCATGAACGTGCGGAGGAAAAGCCGCTTCATGTCCGAAACCTTGATGCGGCCTTTGCGGCTCTTGAGGGTCAGTTGAATAACTGCTGCGGGGTTTTCCTTCGCCTGGGCCAGCAGTCCTTCTTTATCCAGCACGGCGCGTGCTTCGAGGTGATCCTTGGGAATCCGCTCGAGGAAGTTCCGAACGCCCTCGAGCGTCATCTTCTGACCTTCCCGTTGCTGGAAGTCGATGATCACGTTGCCGCTGGCAATGTCCAGCTCGCGGACAATGCCGAGGCCCCAAGAGCGGTGGAGGAAAACCTGACCCTTGGTAGCGCCAAGGAGGTCGTTGAATTCTGTGAGGGATTTTGCGAGGTTGACGTCTTCGTCTTCGAGGTTTGCTTTGTCGATGAAGTGGTCAACTTGATCGGTGGGGCGGTCTTTGTGGACTTCGCGGATCGCTTTGAGAGTGACCGGGCGAAGCCAGCCTTGAGTGTCGTCGGAGCCGAGGATCAGCTCGATGAGCGAGAGAACCAACTCGCCTTCGCCCTTGCCGAGCAGCTCTTCCATGTATGGCTCGTAGAGCTCCTGAATTCGCTCTGGCTTTCGAAGGGCGAGCTTCCCGATCACCGGGCCGTGGAACTCCTCGGGGGGCGGTGGCCCTGCCATCACCTCGACCCAAGCGTCCTCTACATGGTTCCAATGCTTCGCAGAGACGTTGGAGATGATCTTTTCTTGCAAGTCGGTCAATTCGGCCGTCATCGCCATAAGTACTATTACCCCTTGATTGGTGCGCGTGCCCTTCGGGCGCGGCAAAGAAGCTGACGGCGGGGGGCGGCCTGACACAACGAAAAACCGGAAAACCAACGCCCCTTGGCAGAGATTCTGCAATAAAGCCTCAATCATCAGTCAGAATCGGGGCTCTCGGAGAATCACCAACACGCAAACCGCTCAAAGTGGCCTTGTGCCGCGCGGCGGATGATCCCATCCATTGGTTCTCGCCACGTGAGCAAGGCCCCACCCGGAGAAACCCGCCATGACCAACCGCTGTTATCTCACCACCACCAACATCAACGACATCCACCCTTCGTCATTCGAAGAGGGCTTTGAACCCCGCAAGCAGCTCCTCGCGACCGACGAAGAAGCGGTGCCGCTTTTGTGGCTGGCAATGTTTCGCAGCGAGGACATCGCGGAAAAGGTCATCACCGGTGACGACAACGAAGACTTTTGCTACGGCTCGCCGCTCTGTACCGTTGAGAAGGCCCTGCGACAGCTCGATGACGCACTGCCGAAGCTCCAGGCGATACTCGGCGCGCACAATGACATCGCCGGCTACGTGGCCCTGTTCCGTGAAGCCATCGCCAACGCGGGGCACACCTATGTCACAATCGAATACGACGAGATCGAAAACCTCTACCCGGACGACCGCACCACCGACATGATCGAGCTGGCGCTTCTCGGCTGGGATCAGCCCGATGGCATTCACTATAAAGTCGAACCTCAATCCTGGTCGCGACCGTCGCTGGAGAACATTCAGCAAGCAATCGCCGAGGGTAAGATTCAAATGCCAGATTTCGCCGCCGCGATTCAGGGCGATGGCGACAAAGATTCGGACGAGTTCGCACTCGACTTTTCAGAAGTTGAAGGCGAGGAAGTACGCATGGACGGCTTCGAGCTCAACAGCCACGGCGAAGTCCTGATGGAACTCACACAGATCAAACTCGACGAAGGCGCAAAGCTTCCTCCCGCGCGCATGTATCTTGATGAGTTAGACTACAGCGAGCGCGACCAATGGAACTTCACACGCATGCTAGGGTGCGGAGTCCACGGCTCCATGGGCTACGGCCGCGAGGTGCCCTGGGAAAAGGAAGACGCCGACTTCGGATACGAAATCGAAATGATCACAGGCCGCGGCGACGACGAGTAGCGTATGGGGAAAGGGCGTCCACTCTAGCATACCGGGAGGTCTGGAGTATACCGACTGCTGTGTGTTCTGACCTCGCATGGCCTGAGAAAGTTGGGGAGAAATCCCTGTTGACTAATGGCCAGAAAAATTGTTGGTCTCTTTCAGTTATTATCTCAGATGGAGTCACCCCCATAAAGAAAACTATAAGAACCACGATTGTATTGGTCGGATCGTTGGTAGTTCCCGTAACTGTATACGCCACTATGGGCGTGTGCTTGAGCACTACTCTGGCCACCTGTCCCACTCCCGCGAGTGCCTGTGGTGTTGCTCCAAACTGTGTCTCACAAATCACTCAGCTACGTACCACCTACACAGTTCCGATTGCCGCAACCAACGGAGTTACAGAGTTATCGGTCGGCAACATCATTTGCTATACTGAGGTCGCGTGTTTCGAGTCTTATGTAATGGGACTGTGTGAGATGGCCGAAGTAACGGCAAATCACTGGGTGGAGGAATCATATGTTCCTCTCGCGCCAGAGTATTGCGGGATGATTTGGCAGCCGTGACGATGCTTCTTAAGCGAGAAAACGTTTGGTATGGTTCGCGACTATGGGTTCTTCTCCTTGTAGCCATTCCCATGGCGCTCGTGTCCTCCGAAGTTGAGGAGTTGTCCAGAAAGCTGGAGAAGGGCTACGAAGCTCACAATTCGTACACAGCGAGGATTCGAGTTTCCAAGGGGATGCAAATTGGAGGTGAGCTCAAAACAAGTGAGTCTGAAGGTACAGTTTGGATTGATGGCGAACGGAGAGCGGCAAACCTTGACTATTCTATCGGCTTTTCGCCTGAAGATATAGGAAGCCATGTTGCGATTGCAAACGCCGAGCACATCGCATTCTCCGCTGGAAAATCTCAGACATTGCAAGTAGTCCCCTACGAAAATAGCGTCCAATCGAGATACCTCGCAGCACGCCGATCATTCACGCCGGACCCCTTAAAAAGTTTTTTCTCGTTCTCGGTTCAAGGGGACCACTTTACACTCGTTCAATTCTCGGACTTTCTTCGTGCCAATTCGCCAGAGCTCACAATAGATGTTCAGGCGGTCGATGGCACTGTCACACTCATAGCGAGAAGCGATCAAAACAGTGTTGAGTTGGAGATCGTCGAGAACGGCGAAATTGCGTTCATCGCAAGACAAAGTAGCTTCGACTCTAGTGGGGCGTTAATCGCCGAGCAAACGGCGGAAGCGCAGTTTCAAAACGGCATTTCGATTATCCCCAAGCACTTTAATCATAAGGTCTTCTCAAAGGACAATACTGGAGATCTTCGAATCTATTCAGAGATTCACTTCGATAACTTTGAAAGCTCCCCGCAGTTCGTGCAAGACCAATTCACGAAGAATTGGGCCATGGAAGTTAAGCCTGTACTGTTGACTTCGAGCTCTTCAGAAAACGGCAATGACAACAGGTCCTATGTGATAGACGGCGAGGAATTTCCAGAGGACGTGATTGAGCAGTTTGCCAGAATGGAAAATGAAAGTGGTTTCTCGCTGTCTAAAAAGTCTTGGATAGCTGGATTCGTACTAATGTTGGGAGTGATGGCATCGCTTTTCTTCTTTGTTGCGAGGAGAGCACGTGCGTAATTTCCACCCGGTTTTTTTTTTTTCGTGTCCCTCTGTGCATCATTGGGAATGCTCGTAGGCCATAC
>JAUIJJ010000116.1 GCA_030431385.1 bacterium
TCAGCAGTGCCAACCCCCAGTCCATCAGGAGCACTTCACCGAAGCCTCCGACCATCACCTGACTCGGCTTGAGGTCTCTGTGAAGGACTCCGCGAGAGTGCGCGAAGGCGACGGCCTGCGACATTTGCAGGAGAATGGTCAGGTGCCGGCCCAGAAACTCGTCTTCGTCCAGAGTCCTGAGCTCGCCGCTGAGCAACTCCGACCAAGGCTTTCCGTCGACGAGCTTCATCGCCAGCAGGGGAGTCCCCGCGGGGTCGCTGCTGAAGTCATAAACGGGAACGATGTTGGGGTGTTCAAGGTGGGCCGTTATGACGGCTTCGTTGCGAAACTCGCGCTCGAGGCGCTGGGTGTCTTCCGGTTCTTCGGCCCGTTGAATGCGGTCTTCCCGCAGGCGCTTGACGGCGACGTCGCGCCCGAGGGCTTCCTGACTTGCGCGCCAAACCTCGCCAAAGCCGCCGCGCCCCACGAGCCCCACGAGACGAAAGCCCTTCGACGGACCGCTACCCTCACCAGAAAACGAGCCGCCGCTTTCTGCGGGACCTTCTGTCGGCGGAGATTCCGTCTCAGGCTGGCTATCGCGAGGCCGCGTCTCTGCCTCCGAGTCAGCCGTTGGGGGCCGGTCGGGATTGTAGGAAAGGGTCTGGTCGTTGGGTAAATCTGACGGCGGCTGCGGGTACTCGGAAGTCTCGTCGCTCATGCGTTGGGGGCCTTTTCAAACTAGGAACGGTCTACGGTCCCAATCAGATTTGAAAAGTGTCAACGGGAGCATCGTACCCGAGTGGCAGGTGCGACATGCGCCCGACTTAGCCGAAAGTCGAATCGAGGGCTTTTGCGATTTCTTCGGCGGCTCGCGCCATGTCGCTTTCGCTGTGCGAGGCGGAGGAGAAGAAGGCCTCGTACTGTGCGGGTGGCATGTGGATTCCGGCGTCGAGGAGTGCGTGGAAGTACTTGCCGAATCGCTCGGTGTTGGACTTCCCCGACTCGTCCCAGCTTTGCACGGGGCCGGGGTTGAAGAATACCGTCGCCATAGAGCCTACGCGCTGGATGCAGGCTTCGTACCCTTTTGATCGAATGTGATCGGCGACTGAGCTTTCAAGCGCGGCGCCGCGCGCTTCGAGCTGCTGATAGATTTCGGGGTGATCCTTCAGGTGCCGAAGCGTCGCCAGCCCGGCGGCCATGGCGAGGGGGTTCCCGCTGAGCGTACCTGCCTGGTAGACTGGCCCGGCAGGCGCGATCATTTCCATGATCTCACGTTTGCCGCCGTACGCACCGACAGGCAGGCCGCCACCGATAATTTTCCCGAGAGTCGTCAGGTCTGGAGTCACGCCAAAAAGTTCCTGAGCGCCACCAAATGCAACACGGAATCCAGTCATGACTTCATCAAAAATCAAGACGGTGTTGTGCTCCGTACAGAGAGCGCGAAGACCTTCGAGGAAGCCCGGCTGCGGCGGCACGCACCCCATGTTTCCGACGACAGGTTCGACGATGACGGCAGCGACTTTATCCGGGTTGGCTTCAAACAGCGCCTCCACGCTTTCCGTGTCGTTGAAACGAGCGTTGAGCGTCGAGCGCGCGGCTCCTTCAGGGACGCCGGGGCTAGTGGGAACGCCGAAGGTCGCTGCCCCGGAACCCGCCTGCGAAAGAAACGAATCGCCGTGGCCGTGATAGCATCCCTCAAACTTGATGATCAACTCGCGGCCGGTAAAACCACGGGCCGCGCGGATCGCGCTAATGGTCGCTTCCGTGCCGGAGTTCACCATGCGCACCATTTCCAGAGACGGAACCTCAGCGACTAGCAGCTCTGCCATCTCCACTTCCATTTCGGAGGGCGCGCCGAAACTCATTCCGATTTCCGCCTGGTTACGAACCGCTTCTACGACGACTGGATGGTTATGGCCAAGGATCATCGGCCCCCAAGAACCGATGAAATCGAGGTAGGTCTTTCCGTCCCTATCCGTCAGGTAAGCACCCTGAGCTGAGGACATGAAGCGCGGCGTTCCACCGACGGCCTTGAATGCCCGCACAGGCGAGTTCACACCGCCGGGGATGATCTGCCTGGCGCGTTCATAGAGCTGATCGGTATTTGTCATGTTCTCATCGCATTTCAGGGGTCGAACTTAGGAAGTGAGCGCCTCGATTGTCTTGCGGATGCTCGCTTCCGACTCGGTCGTGTAGCAAGGAACAGTCTTGTCGATGCGGCGGCAGAGTCCGGCGAGGGCCTTTCCGCTGCCAACTTCTACGAATGCCTCGACGCCCTCGCTGATGAGCTTGGTGACGCAGTCAACCCAGCGCACGCTGCCAGTGATCTGGCGGACGAGCGAGTCCTTGATCTCGTCGGGGTCGGAGAGCTCGGCGCCGTCGACGTTGTTGATAAAAGTGAACGATGGCTTACTAAAATCGACTGGCTCGATGAGGGCCTTCATGCGGTCGGCGGCGGGTTCGACCAGTGGCGAGTGAAAAGCCCCGCTGACGGGGAGGGGGAGGGCGCGTCGAGCACCCAACTGAGTGAGCACTTCACAGGCTTCCTTGACTGCCTTCGGGTCTCCCGAGATCACGATCTGAGCCGGTTCATTGATGTTTGCTGCGACGACAACAAGATTGTCCTGACTCAGTTTGCGGCAGTTCTCTTCGACCACTTCCGAACCGAGGCCGATGATCGCTGCCATCGCGCCTGGACGCAGGCTGCCAGCTTCTGCGAATGCTTCTCCGCGGGCGCGAACAAGGCGCAGTCCCGTCTCGAAATCAAACACGCCCGCAGCATAGAGGGCGGTGTATTCACCGAGGGAATGCCCTGCCACGGCGGTCGGCTTGATGCCCGCTTCGCTGAGGACTTCCAAGGTCGCGGCGCTTGCTGTGTAGAGGGCTGGCTGTGTGTTTTGCGTTTGTTTGAGTTCGTCCTCCGGTCCTTGCTTGCAGAGTCCCGTGATGTCGAATCCGAGCGTGTCGTTCGCCGTTGAAAAAAGCGCGGCCGCATCTGCGTTCATCGCTGCTGCGTCCTGGCCCATGCCGATGCACTGGCTCCCTTGGCCGGGGAATAGGTATCCGATCTTCTTCATGAAAGTTCTCCCTTGGTTGTTACCACCTGATGATCGTGGCGCCGTAGGTGAGGCCAGCTCCGAATGCCACGAGGGCACAGATTTGACCTTCCTTGATCTTGCCTTCGGCGCGGGCAGTGTCGAGCGCGAGCGCCACGCTTCCGGCGGATGTGTTGCCGTATTCGTGGACATTCGTGACCACACGGTCCATCGGGATGCCGAACCGGTCCGCTGCGGCGGAGATGATGCGGATGTTCGCCTGATGTGGAATCAGCACATCGAGGTCATCGGTCGTGAGCTTTGCGTTTTCGAGCGCCTTCTCGACGGCTTCGCTGATGACGCGGGTTGCGAATTTGAAGACTTCGCGCCCGTTCATTTTGACGAATCGTTCGTCGCTCTCCACTGTATCCTTGGTGAGGGGTGAGCCTGCGCCACCCTCGCGAATGATAATCAAATCTGCACCGGTGCCGTCGGCTCCGGAGTGGTGACCGAGGAACCCGCGGCCTTCCTCGACCTTACCAAGCACTACCGCCCCCGCGCCATCGCCGAAGAGGACGCAGGTATCGCGATCCTTATAATTGATAAATCTGGAAACACAATCCATCCCGATGACGAGCGGATGCTCGCACATACCAGTGCGGATCAATCCTTCGGCGACTTGTAGGCCGTACACGAATCCTGAACACGCAGCGTTGAGGTCGAAGGCAATGCAGGGAGGAATTCCCATACGCCCTTGAACCAGACAGGCGACCGATGGAATCGGGCTGTCCGGCGTAAACGTACACACAATCACCGCATCGATTTTGTCCAGCGGAACGCCTGAGTCTTCGATGGCATTGCGGGAAGCTTCTTCGACGATCATCGAAGGCTTTTCGCCTTCGGCGAGGACGTGGCGCTTTTTGATGCCGGTCCGCGACGTAATCCACTCGTCGTTCGTGTCGACGAGCTTTTCGAGGTCTTCGTTGGTTAGAACATTCTTAGGAACTCCCGAACCAATGCCGAGGATTCCGACTCCATAGTTATCGCTCACTATTTCCATACCTTCTTGCTCGCAAGTTCCCCGGCTTAAATCCACGCAGCATCGCCGAGCACTCTCAGGGAGCAAATTCCGCCCAATGGGCGCAAGACGCAATGCGGCAGTCGTGTGAAACCGCCCCATTAACCCGCCCTGCAAGTCCACTAAACCCGCTAAAAATGCTGGCAATCGCCTTGCGAATGTGGTGGGCTGAGGACGTAAAGCGTTGAATGAGTTATGCGCCTTTGGTACCTGTTATCAGATTCTGAACGGAGGGCATCCACAATGTCGATCGCGACTCGCAAAGAGCTCACTAGACAGCCACGCAGACGGTTCACCGCCGACGAAGTCTCGGCGATGGTGGAAGCAGGCATACTGGGCGATGACGAAAACGTCGAGCTGATTGAAGGGGAGTTGCTGGAAATGTCACCCTCGAGTGCACACCACATTAAGGTCGTCGCCTTGCTGTCCCGACTGCTGATCACTCAGACGGATCGATGGGTCTTGATTCAAAGTCCAGTCCAGCTGGACCGGGAAAGTGAGCCGGAGCCAGACGTGACAATCCTTCGCGAAGGCGTTGCATTGGATAATGACATCAAGCCACAGGGATCGGATGTTTCACTCATCATCGAGGTCATGAAGTCCTCCGGGCGGCGTGACCGGCTTGCGAAACTGCCGCTCTATGCCCGCTTCGGAGTTCCGGAAGTTTGGCTGTGTGATCTGGACAACAAGCTCGTGGAGGTACACCGCCAACCGGCGGGGGACAGGTACCAGGCCAGTACCTCGCACAGCGACCCAGAAGCCGAGCTGTCGCCGACAGAGTTACCTACTCTGAAACTGAAAGTCATGGCGTTGCTCGGCGACGCTTCAGTTCTCAAGTAGTCTTACCGGTAACGAATCAGCGCCTTGGCAATGATCAGGTCGATGGGATGAGTGACCTTGATGTTGGGGGCGTCGTGAAGTTCCACCGCTGTTCTGAAACCAGCCATCTCCAATGCTGAGGCATCATCGCTGGCTGAACTGGCGCTTGGCGAGGTGAGTGCCTCGATCAATTGCTTTCTGCGGGATGCTTGCGGCGTCTCGGCACGTCGCAGAGCGTCGCGGTCCTCGGTCCCCGTGATCGAGATGCCGCCCTTATCGACGCGCTTGATTGTGTCGGTCACTTCTGAGGCAACAACGACTGACGACAGACCCTCGTCTGATTGCAGTCGAGAGAGTGCTTTCGCGGCCGCTGCGACGGGCGGAAACGGGCGTGCGCCGTCGTGGACTAGTACGTACTCGCAGGCGTCGCTGAGAGCTCTGCAGCCATTGAGGACCGATTCGGCCCGCGTCGCGCCTCCCACGACCAGTTTCCATTCGGCGCGGAGGTGTGCATCGATCTCCGTCTCGAAGGTTTTGTCGGCGAGAAACTCGCCCGGAACCACGAGAACGCGCTCGCCGATGGGGATTCCGTCGAAGGCCATCAGCGTGTGCGCAAGGAGGGGCTTGCCAGCGAGGTCGGCGAGCTGCTTCAATCCGCCGAATCGCTCGCCGCTTCCGCCGGCGACGACGACGAGGCCCACTGGCCGGAAATTCGCAGTAGCAGCTGTTTGGACTTCGGATTCAGCCATTTGCCTGGTTCCTTATTCTCTGGGGCCGATGAGCGGAGTCCCCGCTCTACGCCCAATATCTCTTTGTTGGATCAACCTGAATGGAAAAGATTGTCGTCAAGTCCCACTTTCACACCGGCCACCGCCAGCTTGGCTACCCCGGTAAGTGCAAATTTGTGCACGGCCACACCTGGAGAGGAAAAATCACCGTATGCTGCGAGGAGTTTCCCCGCGACGAATTGGATATGGCACTGGATTTTGGAGACTTAAAGCAGATCATGCGGTTCCTCGATCACAAGATGTTGGCGGTTTCCAGCGATACCACGTTCATCAACAGCGATCTGTTCGAGCCGGAGGGCGTCGTGATCCTCGAAGGTAAAGGGCCGTCGGTCGAAAACGTGGCGCACTACATCTGGGACAAGGTGATCGAGCACATCAGCGAGAAGTTTCCCGGTGCGAACAAGACTTACACGATTGAAGTCGAGATTCAGGAGACCGACAACAACTTCTTCTTCGTGGAGAAGAAAATAACGATTTAGCATTTTGTGGCTCTCGGGGCGGTTTGGAGCGTGGCAAACGCTTGCGCCCGGCTCCGAGGCGTGGCTGGATACTGTCGTTTTGGCGGGAACTCAACAGTCCCGTGCGTGTGTTTTTTTGCCCACCGGCCAGCCTCGTTCAGGAACTCGCCAGTTCCCGGGACGATCGCCCAGAACGAACGTAAATAATTCTCTCAACATACCGGAAGGAAACCAGATGGCGACCAAGAGTAACAGCACGAAGACGAGCAGCTCCAAGAAAGGGAAGATGAACCTCAAGGACATCCCCTTCAGCAAGGAGCGGCTCATTGAGCTGTTCCGGCAGATGCTGCTTGGCCGCCGCTTCGAAGAAAAGTGCGGTCAGCAATACCAGATGAAGAAGTTCTCCGGCTTCTGTCACCTCTACATCGGCCAGGAAGCAGTCGCCGTCGGCAGCATCGCCGCCCTCGAAATCGGAAAAGACTACGTCTTCACGACTTACCGCGACCACGTTCACGCATTGATTTTAGGGATCTCGGCCAAAGAAGTCATGGCAGAGCTCTTTATGAAGCGCACCGGCAGCAGCCATGGCAAGGGCGGCTCGATGCACTTCTACAACGGAAAGACCCGCTTCATGGGCGGCAACGGAATCGTTGGCGGCCACACCCCGCTCGCCACAGGCGCAGCCTTCGCCTCCAAGTATCGCGGCGACGGCGCGGTTGCTCTCTGCTACATGGGCGACGCGGCGGTAAATCAAGGCACGTTCCACGAGTCCCTCAACATGGCGGGGCTCTGGGGCCTCCCGATCGTCTACATCGTTGAAAACAATATCTATGGCATGGGTACATCGACCGAGCGTTCCTGCGCTCAGCCCGAACTGTGGAAGCGCACAGGCGACGCTTACAACATTCCCGGCCGACAGGTGAACGGCATGGACATGCTGGAAGTCTATGAGGCCACGCGTCAGGCTGTCGAAGACGCCCGCAACGGCCAGCCAGTTTTCCTCGAGATGCTCTGCTACCGTTACCGCGGGCACTCGATGTCCGACCCGGCGACGACCTACCGAACCAAGGACGAGGTCGGCCAGTGGCGCATGAAGGATCCCATCGAGCGCCTCAAGGAGCAGTTCCCCACGGTCTTCACCGAGAGTATGGTGAAGGACATGGAAGAAGAGATTAAGCAGGAAGTTGCCGACTCCATCAAGTTTGCGGAAGATTCGGAGCTCCCGGAGCTTTCGGACATTTGGACCGACGTCTGCGTCGATTATCCCGGCTATCCGGGCCGCGAAGCCAGCGACAACAAGTACGAGTTCCCCTACGAACAACTCGAAAACGCCAAGAAGTAAATTCTACGACGGAAAGCTGCAAAGGAAGAAGATCAAGATGGCAATACTTACAATGCGCGAAGCTCTCAACCAGGCCCTCTTCGAGGAAATGGAACGTGATGAGCGGGTGTTCCTCATGGGCGAAGAGGTCGCCCTCTACCATGGCGCCTACAAGGTCAGCATGGGATTGTTGGAAAAGTTTGGTGAGAAGCGCGTCGTCGACTCGCCCATCACAGAGAACAGTTTCGTGGGCTTGGGAGTCGGAGCCGCCAACGTTGGCCTCCGCCCGATTATCGAGGTTATGACGTTTAACTTCTCAATCCTCGCCCTCGACCAGATCATCAACAATGCGGCAAAGCTCCGCTACATGTCAGGCGGCCAGTTCGAGTGCCCGATCGTCATTCGCGGCCCCAACGGCGCGGGTGGCGCACTCGCTGCCCAGCACAGCCAGGCACTGGAAGCCCAGTACGTTCACTGCCCCGGCCTGAAAGTCGTCATGCCTTCAACGCCGGGCGACGCCAAGGGGCTTCTCAAGGCCGCGATTCGCGACCCTGATCCGGTGATATTCATGGAGAGCGAGAAGCTCTACAACTATAAGGGCGAGGTCCCCGAGGAGGAGGATTACATCCTTCCCATCGGCAAGGCCGAGGTTAAGCATAGCGGCAGCGACGTCACCATCGTGACGTACGGCCGCATGTACACGCACGCGATTCTGCCTGCCCTCGAGAGGCTCGAAGGCGAAGAGGGCCTGAGCGTCGAAGTGATTGATATGCGCACTCTCGCGCCTCTTGACCTCGACACCGTCCTCGAATCCGTCGCCAAGACAAACCGCATGGTCCTTGTCGAGGAATCATGGCCGAAGGCCAGTGTCGGCGCATGGATTAGCGAGCAGGTCTACCGCTACGGCTTCGACCTACTCGACGCACCGATCGAGCGCGTCAGCCACCTCGACGTCCCGATGCCCTACGCGGCAAACCTCGAAGCCGAGATCATCCCCGGCCCCGAATCCGTCGTCGATGCCGTG
Source organism: bacterium (assembly GCA_030431385.1). Lineage (GTDB taxonomy): Bacteria > Sumerlaeota > Sumerlaeia > SLMS01 > SLMS01 > JAUIJJ01. Next base: position 8,503 of record JAUIJJ010000116.1, read on the forward strand.
CGGAAGGTTTGCTACCTGTAAGTAGCACCCGACCGCTCTATATCAGTGAACAGACCAAAGGAAAGTAACCAATGGCGACCAAAGTAAATCTGCTCCAGCTCTCACCGACGATGTCGGAAGGGCGTATTGTGAAGTGGCTAGTCAGCGAGGGCGACGACGTCACCTCTGGCCAGCCGATCGCCGAAGTCGAGACCGATAAAGCCGTCATGGAGCAGGAAAGCTTCGAAGATGGCAAGGTACTCAAGATCCTGCAAAAGGAAGGCGACAAAGTCGCTGTCGAGGCGCTGATCATGGTGATTGGCGAGGACGGCGAGGATATCAGCTCGATCTTGTCGGAGGGCGGTAGCTCTGCAAGCAAGCCCGCCAAGAGCGAAGATAAGCCCGCCGAGTCTGCTGCCCCACCAGCCGCGAGCCAGAAGCAGTCCGGAGGCCGCGACCGAGCTGGCCGCCAGCGCGCCCCGCGCCCCGCGAGCGACTACGCGAGCAGTGGTGGTGGTTCGGCCAAGCCAGCCCCGGCACGCAAAGACGAGGGGAACGGCCACGCCCGACCGGCCAATTCTGCCCGCGTCGTCGCGTCGCCTCTCGCAAAGAAGATGGCAATCGATGAAGGCCTCGATATCGCACGAATCGAGGGTTCCGGTCCTCGCGGACGAGTGATCCGCCGCGACGTTGAGAAGGCGCTCCAAGAGGGCGTTCCAACCGGTGGAGCCGCCTCCGTTGGCGCAGCCGTCGGTGAGGTCGATGAAGTGATCGAACTGTCAGGGATGAGGAGCACCATCGCGCGTCGCCTCGTCGAATCAAAGCAGACCGTTCCTCACTTCCAACTTACCATCGAAGTGCGCGGCGAGAAGCTCATCGAGCTTCAGCAGAAAATCCGCGAGGCCAAGCCCGAGTCCAAGGTCAGCATCACCCATATCTTGATCAAGGCGATGGCGAGTACGCTCATGCGCCACAAGTGGGTGAGGGGTCAGTGGGCAGGCGACTCGATCAACATCATGAGCGGCGCCCACATCAGCATCGCCGTCGCGCTCGAAGATGGTTTGGTGACGC